>JBAUWD010000577.1:0-4053 GCA_049583575.1 Nocardioides sp. | reverse complement strand
GGGCTCGGCGGCCGGCGCACGGCGTACCCGCTTGAGGTTGTCGGCCGCCGCGACCTCGAGGGCCGTGGCCTGCTCGGCGTCGCCGGCGAGGCCGGTCAGGTCGACCGCGTTCACGTCCATGTGCGAGGCCAGGGTCTGCGCGGTGCGGTCCAGGGTGCCGGTCAGGATGTTGACCACCCCGCCGGGGAGGTCGGAGGTGGCCAGCACCTCGGCGAACGTCACCGCCGGCAGCGGCCGGTCGGGCGACGCGGCGACCACGACCGTGTTGCCGGTGACGATCACCGGCGCGACCACGCTGACCAGCCCGAGCAGGCTGGACCCGGCGGGTGCGAGCACGGCGACGACCCCGGTGGGCTCCGGGGTCGAGAGGTTGAAGAACGGGCCGGCGACGGGGTTGGCGTTGCCGACGACCTGGGTGAGCTTGTCGGCCCACCCGGCGTACCAGACCAGGCGGTCGATCGCGGCGTCGACGACCTTCGCGGCCGCAGCGGCGGTGCCGCCCTCGCCCTGGCGTACGGCGTCGACGAACTGCGGCCGGCGGTCCTCCATCACCTCGGCGACCCGGTAGAGCACCTGCCCGCGGTTGTACGCCGTGCGGCCGGACCACCCGGGGAAGGCCTTGCGCGCCGCGGCGACGGCGTCGCGGGCGTCCTTGCGCGAGGCGAGTGCGGCGTTCGCGACGAAGCGCCCGCGGGCGTCGTCCACGACATAGGAGTGACCCGACTCCGACCGCGGGAAGTCCCCGCCGATGAACAGCTTGTAGGTCTTGCGCACGTCGATCCGGCTCACTTCGTGCCGCCCTTCAGGTAAGCCTCGAGTCCGTGCCGGCCGCCCTCGCGGCCGTAGCCCGACTCTTTGTAGCCACCGAAGGGGCTCGTGGGGTCGAACTCGTTGAAGGTGTTGGCCCAGACGACGCCGGCCCGCAGCGCGTTGGCCATCTTCAGGATGCGCGACCCCTTGTCGGTCCAGACCCCGGCCGACAGACCGTACGGGGTGTTGTTGGCCTTCTCGATCGCCTCCGACGGGGTCCGGAAGGTCAGCACCGAGAGGACGGGCCCGAAGATCTCCTCGCGGGCGATCCGGTGGGCCTGGGTCACGCCGGTGAAGAGCGTCGGAGGGAACCAGAAGCCGTGCTCGGGCAGCTCGCAGGGCGGCGACCAGCGGCCGGCGCCCTCCTGCTCGCCGATCTCGGAGAGCTCGCGGATCTTCGCGAGCTGCTCGGCGGAGTTGATCGCCCCGATGTCGGTGTTCTTGTCGAGCGGGTCGCCCACGCGCAGCGTGGACATCCGGCGCTTGAGCCGGGCCAGCACCTCGTCGGCGACGCTCTCCTGCACGAGGAGGCGCGACCCGGCGCAGCAGACGTGGCCCTGGTTGAAGAAGATGCCGTTGACGATGCCCTCGACGGCCTGGTCGAGCGGCGCGTCGTCGAACACGATGTTGGCGGCCTTGCCGCCGAGCTCGAGGGTGACCCGCTTGTCGGTGCCGGCGACGGCCTTCGCGATCGCCCGGCCGACCTCGGTCGAGCCGGTGAAGGCGACCTTGTCGACGTCCGGGTGCGACACCAGCGCCCGCCCGGTGTCACCGGCGCCGGTGACGATGTTCACCACCCCCGCGGGCAGGTCGGCCTGCTGGCAGATCTCCGCGAACAGCAGCGCGGTCAGCGGCGTGGTCTCGGCGGGCTTGAGCACCACGGTGTTGCCACACGCCAGTGCCGGCGCGATCTTCCAGGCCAGCATCAGCAGCGGGAAGTTCCAGGGGATGACCTGGGCGGCGACGCCCAGCGAGTCGGTGCCGTAGCCGGAGTACTCCAGCTTGTCGGCCCAGCCGGCGTAGTAGAAGAAGTGGGCCGCCGCGATCGGGACGTCGACGTCACGGGTCTCCTTGATCGGCTTGCCGTTGTCGATCGACTCGAGGACGGCGAGCTCGCGGCCGCGCTCCTGGATGATCCGGGCGATCCGGAAGAGGTACTTCGCGCGCTCGCGGCCGGGCATCCGGCCCCAGGACCGGGAGTGGACGCGGCGCGCGGTGCGCACGGCCAGGTCGATGTCCGCCTCGTCGGCCTCGGCCACCTCGGCCAGGACCTCCTCGGTCGAGGGGCTGATCGTCTTGAAGCTCCGGCCGTGCCCGTCGACGAACTCGCCCCCGACGAACAGTCCGTACGACGGCTTGATGTCGACGACGGCCCGGGACTCGGGGGCGGGTGCGTACTCGAACGTCGCGCCGGCCGGGCGCCCGCCGTCGTCGGTCGAGCTTGTCGGGACCACGGTGACCTTCTCTCAGTCCAGGGTGAAGTAGTCGGGGCCGGAGTAGCGGCCGGTCTGCAGCTTCGTGCGCTGCATCAACAGGTCGTTGAGAAGGGTGGAGGCGCCGAAGCGGAACCAGTCCGGGTCGAGCCAGTCGGGGCCGGCCACCTCGTTGACCATCACGAGGTACTTGATGGCGTCCTTGCTGGTGCGGATGCCGCCGGCCGGCTTCACACCCACCATCTGCCCGGTCTGCTCGCGGAAGTCGCGCACCGCCTCGAGCATCACCAGCGTGACCGGCAGGGTGGCGGCCGGCTGCACCTTGCCGGTGGAGGTCTTGATGAAGTGGGCGCCGGCCATCATGGCCAGCCAGCTGACACGTCGTACGTTGTCGTAGGTCTGGAGCTCGCCGGTCTCGAAGATGACCTTGAGGTGGGCGCTGCTGCCGTCGGGCCGGGCGCAGGCCGCGCGGGTGGCGACGATCTCGTCGTGGACCAGCTGGTAGCGGCCGGAGAGGAACGCGCCCCGGTCGATCACCATGTCGACCTCGTCGGCGCCGGCCGCGACCGCGTCACGGACGTCGGCGAGCTTGACGTCGAGCGAGGCCCGGCCGCTGGGGAACGCGGTGGCGACGGAGGCGACGCGCACGCCACTGGCGCCGAGCGTCTCCTTGGCGGTGGCGACGAGGTCGGGGTAGACGCAGACCGCAGCGGTGGCGGGGCAGGTCGGGTCGGCCGGGTCCGGGTGCATGGCCTTGGCGGCCAGGGCGCGCACCTTGCCGGGAGTGTCCTGGCCCTCGAGCGTGGTCAGGTCGACCATCCGGATCGCGAGGTCGATGGCGTAGGCCTTCGCCGTCGTCTTGATCGAGCGGGTCCCGAGGCTCGCCGCCCGGGCCTCGGCACCGACCTGGTCGACGCCGGGGAGCCCGTGCAGGAAGCGTCGCAACGAGGCGTCCGACGCCGTGACGTCGGCCCAATCGTTATGCACGTGCCCCCTGGCCGTGACTGTGCTGCTCATCTCGCCAGCATAGAGTTGACGGTGCCGGGCGCGGAATCGCTGCGGGCCGATCCGGCCCCGCCCCGGGTACGACGCGAGGAGGCCGGCCGATGTCCGAGGGGGTCCACACCTTCCGCCCGACCAACGGGCGGATCATCGGGGTGTCGGGGTTGCTCATCTGCATGGTCGTGGCCGCAATGTTCGCCGTGTCCGGGTCAGCCCACATCGCCGTACCGGGGATCCTGGGAAGCGCCTTCGGAGCCCTCCTCGTGTGGAGCGCGCTGCTGCGCCCGGGAGTCTCCGCGTCCGCCGACGAGCTCCACATCCGGACCCTCGTGGAGAGCGTGTCGATCCCCCTGGCCGCCATCGACACCGTCGTCGTTCGCCGCTACCTGCTCGTGCGCGCGGGCGGGAAGAAGTACATCTGCCCGGCGATCAGCCGACCACTGCGCAAGACCGTCCGCGCCGAGCTGAAGTGGAAGGGCAGCCCACAGCTGCTCGCGCCCGGGCTGCAGCTCAGCGACTCGCTGGGCTCGCTCGAGACGCAGGTGCCGGAGGGCGGTCGCGATATCGCGTACCCCGACTTCGTGGAGACACAGATCTCGACGCTGGCGGACTCCGCCCGGGCCCGCCGGGGCATCGCCGCGCGGTCCGAGGAGGAGTACGAGCTCGGCTCGCAGGTCGTCCGGCGCAAGGCGTGGCCCGAGATCGTGGGGCTCGCCGTGCTGGGTGCCGCGCTGGTGGTGGCCCTGCTGGTCGTCTGACCCCATCGGGCCGCGGCGGGCTCCCTCAGATGCCGGCGGCGCTCCGGATG
>JBAUWD010000576.1:0-13548 GCA_049583575.1 Nocardioides sp. | reverse complement strand
GGCCGGGCGCGCGCTCGGCGAGCCGGGCCAGCGCGACGGTGGCCTCGAGCTCGGCCAGGGGCCGGCCCAGGCAGTGGTGGATGCCGCTGGAGAAGGAGAGATGGTCCGCGACGTCGGCACGATCGGGGTCGAACACCGCGGGGCGCGCGAAGACCTCCGGGTCGCGGTTGGCGCCACCGAGCAGCACGTGCACGAACTGCCCCCGGCGTACGGCGCGCCCGTGCACCTCGGTGTCGTCGAACGAGATCCGGGCCGTGCGGTGCACCGGAGGCTCGAAGCGAAGCACCTCCTGGGTGACCGCGCCGGCCCGGTCGGGGTCGGCCACCAGCAGCTCCCACTGCTCGCGGCGGTCGAGCAGGGTGTGGACGGCGTTGCCGATCAGGTTGACCGTCGTCTCGAAGCCGGCGATCAGCAGCAGGCCACACATCGGGCGCAGTTCCTCCGAGTGGATCCGGTCGCCCTCCACCGCCACCAGGTCGCTGATCAGGTCGTCGCGCGGCTCGACACGACGCTGCTCGAAGAGCCCGTCGAACAGCGCGTCGAGCTCCGCGCCGGCCCGGCTCAGCTCACGGGCATGGGTCAGCGAGCGGATCCCGCCGAGCGCGCCGCCGATGGCGGTGCCGTAGCGGGTGAACGCCGCGGAGTCGGCGTCCGGGATGCCGAGGAGCTCGGTGATCACCGCGATCGGCAGGGGCGCGGCGTACGCCGACACGAGGTCGACCTCGCCCGCGGCCACCACGGCGTCGAGCAGCCGGTCGACGGTCTTCTCGACGCTCTGCCGGTAGCCGGCCACGCGACGCGGGCTGAACGCCGTCGAGGCGAGCCGCCGCAGCCGGGTGTGGTCGGGCGGGTTGCGGTCGAGGAAGGACAGGTCGAAGTCGTCGTCCGGGCCGGGCTGCTGGCCCTCCGGCTGTACGCCGAACCTCCGGCTGCGGAGCACGGCGCTGCACTCCGCGTGGTCGACGGTCGCGAGGTTGCCGAGACGGGTCGTGACCCACCCACCCTGCGACCGGATCTCGTCGTACACCCGGTAGGGGTCCACCCGCCCCGGTCTCCCCCGCAGCTGCGAGAACGCGTCCCCACGTGCCCCGTGGACCACCAGGCCGGCCCGGTCGGCGTACAACGCGGTGGTGAACCGGGCCGCGGCCCTCAGTTGCCGGGAGAGGGGCTGCCGGGAGTGGGGCTGCCGGGTGCTCGACGCCATGCGATCAACATAGTGAGCGGTCCGAAGGGCCCCGCGCTACGTTGGCCCGGTGCCTCTTCTCCGCCGCTTCCCGAGCGGCCGGCACCGGGGGATCCTCTTCGGGCTGCGCCACCTCCAGCACGCCAGCCTGGTGCTGATCGTGGTGGTGGTGGTGGCCGTCCTGGTGCTGGTCCTGGTCCTGCGTGGCAGGCGCTGAATACCCCATTTCGGGGCATTTCGTCTGGATTTCGGCCGAAAGACGACCGATTTCGAAGCAGTTAGCCGCGTCACAGCCGTTCGGTTTGACCGTCTCTCACACAAGAGGAGGCAAACCGATGAGCACACCATCCCCCCGGCACGGCGCACCTGGCTGCCCGTGCGAGGAGTGCCTGACGGCCCGCATCCGTCTCACCGCTGCCCTGGCAGCCGATGGGCGGGACGTGAGCGGCCTGCGTGCACGCCTCGACGGACTCCAGGTCCGCCGCATCGCATCCACTCCGGCACTGCTCCGGAACGCTTCATGACCGCCATGAGCGCCACCCCCGTCACCGCCGTCGTCTGCCCGCCGTGGTGCAACGTCTCACAGAGCACCCACCTGCGGGAGCTGCACTGGGAGGGCCGGGCGGTCCACTGGAGCGACACCCGTACCGGGGAGGGCTGGGAGATCCGGCACAGCTCTGCCACCGACGCCGAGGGCGCGGCGGTCAGCGACGCGTCCCAGGTCTACGTCTCGACCCGCGGGGGGCTCACCCTCGCGGCTGCCGAGGAACTCGCGCTCACGCTGTTGGCGGCATACGAGGAAGTGGCGGGCTGAGGGCTCCCAGGCGGCCGCGCATGGGGCGGTCGCACGGGAGCCTTCCGCCGCCGCCACTCCGCGTAGCGCGAACACTCGGAGCGGACCCTCGCCCGCGGCCCGGGTCGAGTCGTCGGGTGCCCGCCGCAGGGCGGCGCCTCCTCTTCGATGACTCGACCCGCCACGGCGTGGCACCATCTCGGACGTGACCAGCCGCTCCTCCTCGGCGGACCGACTGCGCGACCTCGCGCTGCTGCGCCGCGTCCGTGACCGGATCGATCGTGAGTACGCCGAGCCCCTCGACGTCGAGGCGCTCGCCCGCGGCGTCAACATGTCGGCCGGGCACCTCAGCCGCGAGTTCCGCCTGGCGTACGGCGAGCCGCCGTACGGCTACCTGATGACGCGGCGCATCGAGCGCGCGATGGCGTTGCTGCGGCGCGGTGACCTCAGCGTCACCGAGGTGTGCTTCGCCGTCGGCTGCTCGTCGCTCGGCACGTTCAGCACTCGCTTCACCGAGCTGGTGGGCGTACCGCCCAGCGTCTACCGACGCGAGGGCGCCGACGCGACCGCCGCCATGCCGCCGTGCATCGCCAAGCAGGTGACGCGACCGATCAGGAATCGAGAAGCACCGGCATCGGCCGGGCAACTAGCGTTGCGGTCATGAGCCTCTCCATCCACACCACCGTTCTCCCCCATGACGATCCCGACGCATCCGTGGCCTTCTACCGCGACGCCCTCGGCTTCGAGGTGCGCACCGACTTCGGTCAGGGGAAGATGCGGTGGATCACCGTGGGCCCGGCCGACCAGCCCGACATCTCGATCCTCCTGGCTCCGCCGGCCGCCGACCCCGGCATCACCGACGACGAGCGCTCGACCATCGTCGAGATGATGGCGAAGGGGACCTACGGCTGGATCCTGCTGGCCACCGACGACCTCGAGGGCACGTTCGAGCGGGTGCAGGCCAGCGACGCCGAGGTGATCCAGGAGCCGACCGAACAGCCGTACGGCGCGCGGGACTGCGCGTTCCGCGACCCGGCGGGCAACCAGATCCGCATCCAGGAGGTGCGCTGAGCCGGCTGCCCCGCAGCCTTTCGCCCGGATGGAGTCACGATGAGCAGGGCCACGCACCCGAGCCCCGTGTCGCACGATGCCGACAGCCACGACCTGATCCGCGTCCACGGTGCCCGGGTGAACAACCTCAAGGACATCCGGCTCGAGATCCCGAAGCGCAGGCTGACGGTGTTCACCGGGGTCTCCGGCTCGGGCAAGAGCTCGCTGGTGTTCGGCACGATCGCCGCGGAGTCGCAGCGGATGATCAACGAGACCTACAGCGCCTTCGTCCAGGGGTTCATGCCGACCTTGGCGCGACCCGACGTCGACGTCCTCGACGGGTTGACGACCGCGATCATCGTCGACCAGGAGCGGATGGGTGCGGACCCCCGGTCGACGGTCGGCACGGCCACCGACGCCAACGCGATGCTGCGCATCCTCTTCAGTCGGCTGGGTCAGCCCCACGTCGGCTCGCCCCAGGCGTTCTCCTTCAACGTCCCGACGCGGACGGCGAGCGGCGCGATGACGGTCGCCAAGGGGCGTGGCCAGCGGAAGGTCGCGCGCAACCTCGTCTACCTCGGCGGCATGTGCGCACGCTGCGAGGGCCGGGGCGAGGTGACCGACATCGACCTCACCCAGCTGTACGACGACACCTTGTCGCTCAAGGAGGGGCCGTTCCTGATCCCCGGCTACAGCAAGGACGGCTGGTTCGGCCGGATCTTCATCGGGAGCGGGTTCTTCGACCCGGACAAGCCGATCGCGAAGTACACCAGGCGCGAGCTCGACGACCTGCTCTACAAGGAGCCGACCAGGATCAAGGTGGAGGGCATCAACCTGACCTACGAGGGCCTGATCCCGAAGCTCCGGAGGTCCACGCTCGCCAAAGACGTCGACTCGCTGCAGCCGCACGTGAGGGCCTTCGTCGAGCGCGCGGTCACCTTCGCCACCTGCCCGGACTGCGACGGCACGCGGCTCAACGAGCAGGCCCGCTCGTCGAAGATCCGCGGCACCACGATCGCGGAGGCCAGCGCCATGCAGATCAGTGACCTGGCCGGGTGGGTCGGCGGGCTGGACGAGCCGTCGGTGGCACCGCTGCTGGGCTCGCTGCAGCACACCCTCGACTCGTTCGTGGAGATCGGCCTCGGCTATCTCAGCCTGGACCGCCCGGCCGGGACCCTGTCCGGCGGCGAGGCGCAGCGGACCAAGATGATCCGCCATCTCGGCTCGTCGCTCACCGACGTCACCTACGTCTTCGACGAGCCGACGATCGGGCTGCACCCCCACGACATCGAGCGCATGAACCGTCTGCTGCTGCAGCTGCGCGACAAGGGCAACACCGTGCTCGTCGTGGAGCACAAGCCCGAGACCATCGCGATCGCCGACCACGTCGTCGACCTCGGACCGGGCGCGGGTGCCGCGGGCGGTTCCATCTGCTTCGAGGGCAGCGTCGAGGGACTGCGGTCCAGCGACACCACCACCGGCAAGCACCTCGACGACCGGGCCCGGCTCAAGGCGCAGACCCGCACGCCCACCGGCGCGCTGGAGGTCCGCGGCGCCGACCGGCACAACCTGCAGCACGTCGACGTCGACATCCCTCTCGGGGTCCTGGTGGTGGTGACCGGGGTGGCCGGATCGGGCAAGAGCTCACTCATGCAGGGCTCCGTCGCCGGCCGGGACGGCGTCGTGACGGTCGACCAGACGGCGATCAGGGGCTCGCGACGCAGCAACCCCGCGACGTACACCGGGCTGCTGGACCCCATCCGCAAGGCGTTCGCCAAGGAGCACGGCGTGAAGCCGGCACTGTTCAGCGCGAACTCCGAGGGCGCCTGTCCGAGCTGCAACGGCGCGGGGGTCATCTACACGGACCTGGGGATCATGGCGGGGGTCGCGGCCCCGTGCGAGGTCTGCGAGGGGAAGCGCTTCGACGCGTCCGTCCTCGAGTACCAGCTCGGTGGCAAGGACATCAGCGAGGTGCTGGCGATGTCGGTGGACGACGCCGAGGCGTTCTTCGGTGCCGGCGAGGCGAGGCTCCCCGCGGCGCACAGGATCCTGGAGCGGCTCGCGCAGGTGGGGCTCGGCTACCTCACGATCGGGCAGCCGCTCACCACGCTGTCCGGCGGCGAGCGCCAGCGGCTCAAGCTGGCCACCCGGATGGCCGACCAGGGCGGCCTGTACGTGCTCGACGAGCCGACCAGCGGCCTGCACCTCGCCGACGTCGAGCAGCTGCTCGGCCTGCTCGACCGGCTGGTCGACGCCGGCAAGTCCGTGATCGTCATCGAGCATCACCAGGCGGTCATGGCGCACGCCGACTGGATCGTCGACCTCGGCCCCGGCGCGGGCCACGACGGCGGCAGGGTCGTCTTCGAGGGCACGCCGGCCGATCTGGTCGCCTCCTGCGCCACCCTCACCGGCGAGCACCTCTCGGCGTACGTCGGCAGCTGACGGCGCCCCTAGCATGCCGCGTGCAGTGCCCTCCGTGGCTCGCCACCGGTGGCGGGATCCGCGGCGTTGGGCACGCGGTCGAGCCAGCTGCGCCCCAGCCAGTAGGAGAAGTACACATGCACCAGCCAGATGCCCCAGTACGCCTCGGCGGCCCGGTAGCCGTAGTCGACGGTGTAGTCGAAGGCTCCGTGGAGGTCGGGACGGACCACCTTCGCCAGCCGCCAGAGCACGAACCACGTGGCGACCAGTGCCACCATCCAGCTGAACCGGAGCTCGGGCCGGTCGGGTGCGCTCCGGTCGAGGATCCGGCGGTCGAACAGGTCGAAGGCGAGGGGCGCGATCAGGATCATCACCAGGTCCTCGGACTGGTCGAGGTCCCATCCGGTGTGGAAGAAGACGATGATGAGCGCGAGCACGGCGGGTGTCACCCACGGACCCCAGCGGACGGGTCGTCTCGGCTGGATGAACACCGTGATGAAGGCGGCGCCGTAGAAGGACTCGCTGAACGTCGTGTAGTCGGACCTCCAGCCCGACTTGTGCTCCATCCACGCCCCGAACCCGTAGAGCGCCACGGCCAGGACGACGGCGGGCACCATGGGGTGACGCCAGCGAGCGGCCCACGGCCGGAACCACTGGATGATCGGGACGAGCAGGAGCGCGAGCCCCAGTGCCTCACGGTTGTGCCCGATCTCGGTGGCCAGGTGCGCGGGCAGGAACCTCGCGAAGTCGTGCCGGATGGTCATTGCGGTAGCGATGCCGACAGCCACGAAGTACACCGCGCTCCGCACCCACGGCCTGGTCATAGGAGAAACGGTACGGAATCGGCCAAAGCGGGGAGTCACGTCTATTGGGGAACTGCTCTTCACCCGGTCTCCCGCCCGTCGGAGCGGTCGGGCGGACCGTCGCGACACCGAGGGCTGGACATGCGTGACACGATCGTCGGATGAACGACTACCGGGTCGCCTCGTTCCCCGTACGGAACGGCCAGGTCGCCGGTCGCCAGCCCGAGGGCACCAACCATGCCTACCTCAAGGGCGGCAAGACGACCGCCTGTGGTTTCGGGCTCCGCCAGATGCACCTCTTCGAGAGCCTGTGGTTCAGCCAACGCCCGCCCTCGGCGCGTTGCCGGCTGTGCGCCAGGATCGTCGGCGCCGGCGACCACTAGGGAGTCCTCGCGGCACCGGGAGCGAGCACCCGGCGAGGAGCCCGTCCCCGTTCATCGCAATCGGTGACGCGAGCGCGACGCGGACTCGCCTACGTTCGCAGGGCGGCCGCGGGCCGTCCCCGTGCCCGCGCCGCCGACGCCCGGCGCCTGGTCCCAAACTCAGTCGCCGGGCGTCAAGCTGTTCGGGCTCCGTTCTCGCCGATTTCGGTGAGGAGACCCGTGGCCTCCGAGGACTAGCGTCCGAGCGGGACGCCAGAAGCTGCAGCCAGGCGTCGAGGCCGGCGAGAGCTCCAGTGTCGTCGCCGGTCTTCAGGTCGCCCGCTCGTCCAACCCCCGTGACGACGACGCGGGCGGCCTGCCACCCGGTCCTCGGGTCACCCGGTCTCGGGCCACCCGGTCTCGGGCCACCCGGTCTCGGGGCCACCCGGTCTCGGGCCACCCGGTCTCGGGCCACCCGGTCTCGGGCCACCCGGTCTCGGGCCACCCGGTCTCGGGCCGGTCTGACCTCAGTCGAGGTAGTCGCGCAGGACCTGTGAGCGGCTCGGGTGACGGAGCTTGGACATCGTCTTCGACTCGATCTGCCGGATCCGCTCGCGGGTCACGCCGTACACCTTGCCGATCTCGTCGAGCGTCTTGGGCTGGCCGTCGGTCAGCCCGAAGCGCATCGACACCACACCCGCCTCACGCTCGGACAGGGTGTCGAGGACGGCGTGGAGCTGCTCCTGCAGGAGCGTGAAGCTGACGGCGTCGGCCGGGACGATGGCCTCGGAGTCCTCGATCAGGTCGCCGAACTCGCTGTCGCCGTCCTCGCCCAGCGGCGTGTGCAGCGAGATGGGCTCGCGGCCGTCCTTCTGGACCTCGACGACCTTCTCGGGCGTCATGTCGAGCTCCTTGGCGAGCTCCTCCGGGGTGGGCTCGCGGCCGAGGTCCTGCAGCATCTGCCGCTGGACTCGGGCCAGCTTGTTGATGACCTCGACCATGTGCACGGGGATGCGGATCGTGCGGGCCTGGTCGGCCATGGCGCGGGTGATGGCCTGGCGGATCCACCACGTGGCGTACGTCGAGAACTTGTAGCCCTTGGTGTAGTCGAACTTCTCGACCGCCCGGATCAGGCCGAGGTTGCCCTCCTGGATCAGGTCGAGGAAGAGCATGCCGCGACCGGTGTAGCGCTTGGCCAGGCTGACGACGAGTCGGAGGTTGGCCTCGAGGAGGTGGTTCTTCGCGCGTCGACCGTCCTCGGCGATCCACTCGAGCTCCTCCTCGAGCTTGGTCGACAGCTTGCCGCCCTTGCCGAGCTTCTCCTCGGAGAACAGGCCGGCCTCGATGCGCTTCGCGAGCTCGACCTCCATCTCGGCGTTGAGCAGGGGGACCTTGCCGATCTGCTTGAGGTAGTCCTTGACCGGGTCGGCGGTCGCACCCGCCACCATCACCTGCTGCTCGGGCTCGCCGGCGTCGTCGGCGTCGGAGACGACGAACGTCGCCTGCTTCTCGTCCTCCTCGATCGAGGGGTCGGTCTTGACGTCGGCCTCGAACCTCTCGTCGGGGATGTCGGGCAGGATCTTCGAGCCGTCCGGAGCGACGACCTCGACCTCCACCCCGTCGAGCGTGACGGGCGCCGCGGCCGCCCCGGCCCTCGGCGCGGCCTTCTTGGCCGTGCTCGCGGGCTTCGCCGCCGCCTTCTTGGCCGGAGCCCTCTTGGCGGGAGCGGACTTGGTGGCCGCCTTCGTGGCCGTCGTCTTCGCCTGGCTCGTCGTGGTCTTCTTGCGCGCGGTCGAGGACACGAACACCTCTCGTCAAGGACACATGGGCGCGGCAAGGCCCGGTATGGTCAAGAGCCGCACTCCCCATTCTGCCACGGACGTGGTCGCTACCACGAAGCGGCGGGCCCCGTGCGTCGTACCGTGAGACGGCTCAGCCGGGGTCCGGCCGCGCCCTGGCCGCCGCCTTCATCTGCTGCTTGTGGTCGCGCACCTTCTGCAGCGAAGCGGAGTCCACGACGTCGGCGACCGAGCGGTAGCCGTCGAGGGCGTAGTCACCCACCGCCTGCTCCCACCCCTCGAGGCGCACCCCACGCTGCTTGGCCAGCAGGGCCACGAAGATCTGGGCCTTCTGCCTGCCGAACCCCGGCAGTGACATCACCCGCTTCAGCAGGTCGCCGCCCGACGACGCCTCGGTCCAGAGCCGCTCCGCGTGACCGTCGTACCGCTCCTCGACCAGGGCCGCGATCTCCTGGAGGCGGGCGGCCATCGAGCCCGGGAAGCGGTGGATCGCCGGCGTCGTCGAGCACAGCGCCTTGAACTCCTCGGGGTCCGCGCCCGCGATCGCCGCCGGGTCGAGGGTGCCGAAGCGGTCGAGCACCTTGGCCGGGCCGCGGAAGGCGTGCTCCATCGGGTACTGCTGGTCGAGCATCATCCCCACCAGGAGGGCGAACGGTGACTCGTCGAGGACGGCGTCCGCGTGCGCGTCGCCGGTGAGGCTCAGTCCCATGTGGCCATCCTGCCGCACGGGACCGGACGCGGCGCTCCTGTGCTTCGTCAACATTGGGGAGTCGAGCGACGCGGCTGCGTCGTACGGTCTGCGCAAGCGACCAGCGGCGAGCCGCATGGGTGCCGAGGATGCGCAGCATGAGGCGTCACCGGAGCCCGTGGGCTCGGAGCGGTCTTCGACACACGGATGGCACGGGGATGCACATGGCCCTCACACGTACTCTGCTCGCGGCCGGCCTCGGGATCGGACTAGCACTGGCCGGCCCGGCCGGTGCGGCCAACGCCGCAACCGTCGGCACGACGGCGGCCAGCTGGACACCACGCCTCATGCCCTCGCCTGCGGACCAGGTCGTCGAGGAGCTCGAGCCGTGCAACGGCACGATGTACGCCGTCGGCACGATGACCCAGGTCGGCCGGGGCTTCAGCACGTACACGCGCTCGAACGCGTTCAGCTTCTCCGAGACCACCGGCGTGATGACGAACTGGGCCCCCCAGGCGAACGGGACGGTCCGGTCCATCGCGTTCTCGCCGGACTGCTCGACCGCCTATCTCGGCGGGTCGTTCACCACCGTCAACGGCGTGTCGGCGAACCACCTCGTCGCCGTCGACACCACCACCGGCGCGGTGAGGACCGGCTTCAAGCACAGCGCGGCCGGCCATGTCGAGACCGTCAGGTACACGCACGGCCAGGTGATCATCGGCGGGACCTTCAACAGGGTGAACGGCGTGTCCCGCTCCCGCATCGCCAGCCTCGACCCGACCACCGGGAAGGTCACGTCGTACGTGAACATGAGCGTCACCGGCAAGTACCCGAACACCGGCACCAAGGTCTACAACTCCCAGCTGAGCCACTCGGGCAACCGGCTGCTGATCGAGGGCGTCTTCACCTCGATCGACGGGCAGGCCCGGCAGCAGATGGCGGTGCTGGACCTCGGGGCCTCGTCGGCGACCCTCGACGGCTGGACGTCGCCCGAGCTCTCGCGGGCCTGTTCCATCGGGTTCTACGCACGCACCGGCAACTGGTCACCGGACGACAACACGATCTACACGGCGACCACGGGCTACAAGCCGACCTCCGGGCCGGGGTCCAACACCCACGACCCGCGGGACGGGCTGTGCGACGCGGTCGCGGCGTTCCCCGCGAGCTCCACGTCGGTGACCCACACCTGGATCAACTACACGGGTTGCGACTCCTACTACTCCGTGGCGGCCGACGCCAGCAACGTCTACGTGAGCGGGCACGAGCGCTGGGCCAACAACCCCAACGGCTGTGACTTCGCGGGTCCGGGGGCCGTCAGCCGTCCGGGAATCGCCTCGATGGACCCGACGACCGGGCTCGCGACGGCCTGGAACCCGACCCGATCCCTCGGTCACGGCTCCCACCAGCTGCTGGTGACGAACGCCGGGCTCTGGGTCGCCAGCGACACCTGGAAGAACGGTCAGGCCCAGAAGTGCGCGGGCGCGGGCAAGCACGGAGGCATCTGCTTCCTTCCGTACTGACGCCAGGCATCCGCGCGCGGGTCGCCCGCGCGCGGATCGCCCGGCGAGTCCGGAGCCGCCAGGTCACCCGACCTTGACGGCCAGCACCGGGCAGGGGGCGTCGAGGAGGATGCGCTGGGCGTTGCTGCCCAGGATCAGCTTGCCGACCGGCGTGCGGCGCCGCAGGCCGATCACGATCAGCTCGGCGCCGCTCGACTCGGCGATGCTGATCAGGTCCTCGGCCGGCTCGAAGCCGCGGACCAGCTGGCGGACGTCGTACGGGACGCCCGACTCCGCCAGCCGCTCCTCGAGGGCCGTGAGATCCTTGGCGGACTGCACCGACGACTCGTCGTCGTACTCGCGGCCGCCGCGATGGGAGTTCACGACGATCAGGGAGGCCTGGCGCAGCCGCGCCTCGGCGATGCCCTGCTCGACCGCAGCCTCGCCCTCCGGCTTGGCCACGTATCCCACGACCACTGCTCCCACGGGCACTACCTCCGCTGCACGTCGCTGCTCCGACGGCGGCGCCGTCGCTCGGCCACTTGGCCCTGCGGGGCAACTTATCCCAACCGGGGCCGCTCGGTGCGGAGTGCTTCCTGTGGAAGACGGAACGGACGCCCGCGGGCGGTGCGGCAGGCTGGCGAGATGGCGGTGCTGCACCACCCTCTCGGCTCCGGCCACGCCCGGCTGCTGCGTCGGGCCGTGCTGGAGCTCGCCACCGGTGAGCATCGGCGGCACTTCACCCCGGTGCTGCACGTCGGCACGCCGGGCGGACCCACGGTCGCGATCACCGACGACCCGGCGTGGGACCACGGGCTGCGCACCGATCTGGTGGGAGCGGCACTGCGGGCGCTGCACGATCCCGCCTGGGCGTGGGTCACCCGGACCGGGCCGCTCACCCTGCAGGACGTGGACGCGGCCTGGCTCGGGCCGACCGTGACCGCCGCCGCCGAGCGCGGCGCCGATGTGGCCTTCGTGGTCGTCACCCGGCACGGCTGGACCGACCCGCGCTCCGGCGTACGCCGGGAGTGGAAGCGGATCCGCCAGCGGTGACCCGCGTCAGTCCCAGGTGTGGACGGGGTCGTTGCTGTGCATCCGCTCGCGATACTCCAGCAGCGTGGCCCGCAACGCGTCGTACCGGTCCTCGCCCGGGCGACGGTGCATCCGGTCGACGAACCAGCTCGCGCCGTTGACCCCCAGCAGGCAGCGCTGCTCGATGATGCCGAGCAGCCGGTCGCTGTCCTCCGTGGCGACACCCCATGAGGCGAGGCCGTCGTAGGCCATCGGCAGCAGCCGGCGGAGCACCAGCTCGGTCGCCCTCACCTCTCCGACACCGGGCCAGTAGATGGCCGCGTCGATCCCGTCCTCGGCTGCGGTCTCGAAGTTCTCCTCGGCGGCCTGGAACGACATCTGGGACCACAACGGCCGGTCGCTCTCCGCGAGGTGACGGACGACCCCGAAGTAGAAGGCGGCGTTGGCGATCAGGTCGGCCACGGTCGGGCCCGCCGGCAGGACGCGGTTCTCCACGCGGAGGTGGGGCGTGCCGTCGTTGATGTCGTAGACCGGTCGGTTCCAGCGGTAGATCGTGCCGTTGTGGAGCCGCAGCTCGCCCAGCCGGGGCGTGCCCCCCGACTCGAGGACGGCGACGGGGTCCTCGTCGGCGATGATCGGCAGGAGCGCCGGGAAGTAGCGGACGTTCTCCTCGAACAGGTCGAAGACCGAGTTGATCCATCGCTCGCCGAACCACACGCGCGGTCGCACACCTTGCGCCTTCAGCTCCTCGCTGCGGGTGTCCGCGGCCTGCTCGAACAGCGGGATCCGGGTCTCGCGCCAGAGCTCCTTGCCCAGGCAGTACGGCGAGTTGGCACCGACCGCGAGCTGCACCGACGAGATCGCCTGCGACGCGTTCCAGTACGCCGCGAACTGCTCCGGTGACGTCTGCACGTGCAGCTGCGTGCTCGTGCACGCGGCCTCGGGGAGGATCGAGTCAGCCGTCGTGATCAGCCGCTCCGGTCCCGTGATGTCGATGCGGATGTCCTCGCCCCGGGCGTGCAGGATCTGCTCGCTCAGCAACCGGTACCGCGGGTTGGCGCTCATCGTCTGCGGCGCGAGGTGACCGGGGGCGAGCGTCGGCAGCACCCCGATCATGACCTGGTGGGCACCGACGTCCGCGGACCTGGCCTCGGCGTCGTTGAGCGACCGACGCAGGTTGGCCTCGAACGTCTCGAGACCGCCCTGGCGCAGCAGCGCCGGGGGCACGTTGATCTCGATGTTGAACTGCCCGAGCTCCGTCTGGAAGTCGGGGTCGGCGATCGCGGCCAGCGCCTCGGCGTTCTTCAGCGCGGGATCGCCCGCATCGTCGACGAGGTTGAGCTCGACCTCGAGCCCGGTCATCGGGTCGTCGGTGTCGAACCGGTTCTCGGTGAGCATGCGCTCGAACACGTCGAGGCAGCGATGGACCTTCTCGCGGTAGCGCGTGCGGTCGGCTCGGGAGAACTCCTGGGCCTCGACGTCTTCCCCCATGCGCGCAGCCTAGGGTCCGCGCCGGTACCCGGCCTAGGGGCGCGAACGGGTCGTCTCACGCGCTGTGGGACTCGGCGGCGACCTCCTCCCACGCCGTAGGCGGGACCGCCCGGCTCAGGCACTCGGCGAGGCAGGTCGCCAGGGGATGCCCCGGGTCAGTGTCGAGGCATCGGTCGAGAGCGCACCATGCCAGAGCCCCGTGACCCGCCTGCCAGGCGCAGAAGGCCGTGATCACGGCGGCCTCGGGCACCTGGGGCTCCGGCGCTCGTCGCAACAGCCGTGACCACGTGCGCAGGTACGCCTCGACGGTGGCCTGCGAGACCGCGAAGAGCACGGCGTCGCGCACGTCGACCCGCAGCACCGCGCGCAGCAGGCGTGCGGCCTCCTCGTCGTCCGGCTCGGACCCGTCGGCCGTGCACCGGCCGAG
>JBAUWD010000575.1:0-10632 GCA_049583575.1 Nocardioides sp. | reverse complement strand
GGTGGGCGACGTGATCCGCGCGGCCGCCAGCCCCGAGGAGGTGCTCCGGCACCGCGACGTGGGGGCGATGACCGCCGGCGAGAAGCACCGGCTCGCTGCCATGTTCGCCACCCTGGTCCCGCGGCCGCCCATGCGTCGCACCGCGCGACACCAGCGCTGGCACCGCGGCCAGGTCGACGCATCCCGCACCCTGCGCTCCAGCCTGCGCCGGATGGGGGAGCCGGCCACGATCGAGTGGCGCCGGCGCGGACGCCGCCCACGCCGCGTCGTGCTGCTCGTCGACGTGAGCGGCTCGATGAGCTCGTACGCCGACGCGCTGCTGAGGCTGGCCCACCGGATCACGCAGGGGATCGGGACCGTGGAGACCTTCACCATCGGCACCCGGGTCACCCACGTCACCCGCGCGATGCGCATCCGCGACCCAGAGCGGGCCCTGGTCGCGGCCGGAGAGACGGTGCCCGACTGGTCCGGAGGGACGCGTCTGGGCGAGACCCTCCGGTTCTTCCTCGACCGCTGGGGGCAGCGCGGAATGGCACGGGGTGCCGTGGTCGTTGTGTTCAGCGATGGCTGGGAACGAGGAGACGCGGCGATGCTCGGCGAGCAGATGGCTCGCCTCCGACGCATCGCACACCGCGTGGTGTGGGTCAACCCGCACCGCGGGAAGGACGGCTACGAGCCGCTGCAGCAGGGCGTCGTGGCCGCACTCCCGTACCTGGACGACTTCGTCGCCGGGCACTCGCTCGCGACGTACGCCGAGCTGGTCGAGGTGATCGCAGGTGCGTGAGGTGCTTCCCGAGCTGCTGGACTGGTGGCGCGCCGGTGACGAGATCGGCGTGGGCACCGTCGTGGCGACGTTCCGGTCCGCTCCGCGCCCGCCCGGCGCCTCGATGCTCGTCGGACCCGACGAGACGGCGGTGGGCTCGGTGTCCGGCGGCTGCGTCGAGGGCGCGGTCTACGAGCTCGCGCAGGAGGTCGTCGCCTCCGGCCGGCCGGTGCTGCAGCGCTACGGCATCTCCGACGACGACGCGTTCGCGGTCGGGCTCACCTGCGGCGGCATCCTCGACGTGTACGTCGAGAAGGTCTCGCGCGAGACGTTCCCCGAGCTGGAGGACCTCGCCGCCGACCTCGAGGCCGGTCGACCGGTGGCCGTGGCCACGGTCATCGAGCACCCCGACCCGGCCTGGCTGGGGCGGCGCGTGATCATCCACCCCGGCGAGGCGGTGGCCGGGACTCTCGGCTCGACGCGCGCGGACGACGCCGTGCACGACGACGCGATGGGCCTGCTGGCCAGCGGCACCAACGCCACGTTGACCTACGGCCCGGACGGCGAGCGACGGGGCGAGGGCATGCGCGTCTTCGTCTGGGCCTTCGCACCGAAGCCACGGATGCTCGTCTTCGGCGCGATCGACTTCGCGGCCGCCGTGGCCCGCGTCGGGAGCTTCCTCGGCTACCACGTCACGGTGTGCGACGCCCGGCCGGTGTTCGCCACCAACACCCGCTTCCCCGAGGCGGACGAGGTCGTGGTCGAGTGGCCGCACCGCTACCTCGAGAAGCAGCGCGACTCCGGGTCGCTCGACGCCCGGACCGTGATCGCGGTGCTCACCCACGACCCCAAGTTCGACGTACCCCTGCTCGAGGTGGCCCTCCGGCTGCCCGAGGTGGCCTACGTCGGCGCGATGGGTTCGCGGCGTACCCACGAGGACCGCGAGGCCCGCCTCCGTGAGGCCGGCCTGACCGACGAGGAGCTGGCCCGCCTGGCGAGCCCGATCGGGCTCGACCTCGGGGCCCGCACGCCCGAGGAGACCGCGGTGTCGATCGCCGCCGAGATCATCGCGGGCCGGTGGGGCGGCTCGGGCGAGCGGCTGGCGTCGGTCGACGGCCGGATCCACCACGACTGAACCGGTCGTGCCGTCTGGGCAGGTCGCGCTACCGTGACCACCGTCACCCGGACACGTCAGGACTCCGATGAGCAGCTCGAGCGATCTGCAGGTCCGCAGGCTCGATGCGCTGCGCGCCTGGACGGCCTTCGTCGAGCACGGCGACCGGGCGGAGGCCCTGGTCCGGCCCGAGATCCTGCGCAGCTGGCGGCGCTCGGAGCCGCACGTGCCCCGCGACGTCACCGAGGCCCCGCTCGACGACGAGACGGAGGCACGTGAGTTCTGGCGGAACTCCCCGCTGCAGGAGGCCGTGTCCCGGGTCGAGTCCGAGCTGCGTCGTACGGCGGAGGACGGCGACCTGGTCCTGGCCGTGACCGACGCCCAGACCCGCATCCTCTGGACGTACGGCGGGCGGGTGATGCGCCGCAAGGCCGAGACGGTGAACTTCGTGCCCGCCGCCCGCTGGGACGACGAGTCGGTCGGCACCAACGCCCTCGACCTGGCCAACCGGCTGTCCCGCCCGAGCATGGTGTTCAGCGCCGAGCACTACGCCCCGATCGTGCACAACTGGGTGTGCTGGGCGGCCCCGGTCAACGACCCCGTGACCGGCACCCAGCTCGGCGTGATCGACCTGTCGACCACGTGGGACCGCACCCACCCCATCGGCCTGGCCACGGCCCGTGTGCTCGCCCGGCTGATCGAGACCGCGATGCCGCTGTCGGCGATGCACCCCCTGCTCCCCGAGCAGGACGGCCCGACCGGACTCCAGCTCCGGCTGCTCGGCAACGCCGAGGCCACCCTCGACGGCAGCCGCCTCCTGCTCAACCGCCGCCAGACGGAGATCCTGGCCATCCTCGCGCTCCACCACGACGGGTTGTCGCTCGACCGCCTGCACGCCCTCGTGTACGGCGACCACGGGGTCACGCTGTCGACGCTCAAGGCCGAGGTGTCGCACCTGCGGGCCGCGCTGGGCGGCCAGCTCGCCTCGCGTCCCTACCGGCTCACGCTTCCGGTGACGACCGACGTCGACGACGTCCTCGAGGCGCTCAGACGCGGCGACGCCGCGGCGGCGATCGCGCGGTACGGCGGCGACCTGCTGCCGGGCACCGAGTCGCCCGCGCTCGTCGAGCTGGGCGAGTACCTCGCCGTCGCCATGCGGGAGGCCCTCCTGGCCAACCCCGAGCCGGAGGCCGTCATCCGCTACAGCGAGCTGGCGCCGTACGACACCGAGGTGCTCGAGGTGTGCCTCGCCGCGCTGGGCGACCGACCGCACCCCGCGAAGCCGCTGCTCAAGGGACGGCTGGCCGCGGCGGGAGCCTGAGAGCCCGCTGTGAGACCTCGGGACCTTGGTCCCTGGTGAGGGGGCGCTCGGCAGGGTTGCCGAGGCGTCCCGTGCGTGACTCTGTCTGGAAATGGCATCCGCCATCGGAAGGAGGCCGGGTCAGATGGCCATCGCGTTCGCCGCCGGCAAGTACCTCTCGTGGGGAGTCCTGAGCATCAGCCTCACGAACTTCCTCGTCATCGCGGTCATGGTCGTGCTCTTCGTGCTCGCGCTGGTGGTCCCCTTCCCACGCGATCGTGGGAGCTCGGCGCCCACCGCTCCCACCAAGCCCCCGACCTCGACGGAGGACCAGACATGAGCACGCTCCCGAGCGCCGGTGCCACGGTCAACTGGACCACCCGGCTGCGCGACCGGCTCACCCATCTCGTCCCCGAGGGACAGGCTCTGCCCGACCGGCAGCCGGCGTACGTCGCCTCGTGGATCTACGTGTTCGGCGTGCTGACGCTCGCCGCCCTGGTGGTCGTCGTCGCCTCGGGCCTGGCCCTGGCCATGGGTGGTGTCGCCTGGTGGCACACCTCGTCGCTGGGCCACTTCACGAACTCCGTGCACCTGTGGAGCGTGGAGCTCTTCTTCGGCGCGATGGTCATCCATCTCTGGGGGAAGTTCTGGATGGCCGCCTGGCGCGGCCACCGCGGGCTGACCTGGGTGACCGGGGTGGTCGCCTTCGTGACCTCGATCGGTACGGCGTTCACCGGCTACCTGACCCAGACCAACTTCGACTCCCAGTGGATCAGCGGTGAGGCGAAGGACGGCATCAACTCCATCGGCATCGGTGGGTTCTTCAACGTCTTGAACCCGGGCCAGATGCTGCTGTGGCACGTGGCCCTGCTGCCGTTCGCCATCGGCGTGATCGCCGTACTGCACGTCGTGCTGGTCCGCCGCCACGGCGTCGTTCCGCCACTCGACGACGAGCGCGAGGGGGCAGCGCGATGACCGCCGTGCTGGGGTCCCGGCGGCGCGGGCACGAGACGCCGGACTCGCACGACTACCCGACCCGCTCCTACGACCTGGTCAAGGAGTTCACCATCGCCCTGGCCGTGATGATCGCTCTCTCGCTCGGGCTCGCCGCCGTCTTCTCCTCCCCGGACGACAAGGCGATCACCATGTCCGGCTGGGCCAAGGCGGACCCCGCCGACGTGGTCGCGACCGCCGCCGGCGAGCTCGCCGGCACCACGACCAGTGCGACGTACGGCGCGCCGTACAACCACGCGTCGGAGGGGCAGTCCGTGCTCGGGCTGAAGCTCCAGAAGTGGGGCGGTGTCGGCGTCCCCATCGACTCCGCCGACCTCGTGCTCCAGCCATTGCGGGGGGTCGCCGGCGACCGGAACCTGGCGGTCGCGCTGCAGGAGTGGGACTCCCTGACGCCCGACCAGCAGACGGCCGACGCCACGGCGTACGCCGATGCCGTGGCGAAGGCTCCCAACGGTCAGGTCGCCGGGATCTCAGCGTCCGGGCGGTACGGGCCGGTGCCCCTGCTGGCGGTCTCGTTCCTCGACCTGGCACGGTCGGGCGGGCTCGAGGGTGCGCTCTCGTCGTCGGGCAACTTCTACGGCGGTGACCAGACGCGCACCATGCTGCTGCTCTCGGACGGCGCCTACCTCGAGGACCAGGCGGTGGCCGACCACCTCGGCGGAGACCAGTGGGGCATGATGAACGAGGTCGGGAACTATCCCGGTCAGCCGTGGATGTGGCTCTACACCTTCTGGTACCAGGTGAAGCCGTTCTCCACCTCGGAGAACGCCGACACGCAGGTGTGGGCGCTGATGATGCTGCTCACCGTGGGGCTGATGCTCGTCCCGTGGATCCCGGGCGTGCGCAGCATCCCGCGCCTCATCCCGGTCCACCGCCTGATCTGGCGCGAGCACTACCGTCGCAGCTGACCGACCGCCTTGTGCCCTCCGGCGACGCCGGGCTAGCGTGCCTGGAGTTCCGTCGCACCCTCGGGCATGCCCGGCTCGATCCCGTACGAGGTCTCTCGGAGGAGTGGGAGCATGATCCGTCGACTGGCTCTGGTCTCGACGTCCGTGGTGCTGGTGGCGTCCTCGGTCGGCGCGGCCACGGCCACCGACCGCGAGCACGCGCGCGTCTGCGGGCCGGGCGCACGCACCCTGTCCCACGTCGGCGACCATGTGTACCCCGACATGGGCAACGGCGGCTACACCAGCCTGCACACGAGCGTCCACCTGGTGTACGACGCGCCGTCCAACCGCTTCCTGCCGGGCAACCACGTGGTGCTCACCGACCGGGCGACCCAGTGCCTGACGGAGCTGAGCCTCGACCTCGAGCGCACCAGCGTCCTGGGAGCCAAGGGCCCGGACCTGACGGTCGGCGCGGTCACGGTGAACGGCGAGCCGGCGTCGTACGAGTTCGTGCAGCCGACCTACCCGGGTGACCCGAACGGCCCGGACGACCCCGATCCACTCGCGCACCAGGCCTCGCAGGTCACGCCAGTCGGCGGGCCGGACCACAACCCGTTCCCGCCGGCCTGCTCCCCGCAGGTCACCGGGAACGACGTCGACGCGCAGGACGGCGAGCCGTGCCCGGCCGACAAGCTGGTGATCACGCCGGCGCAGCCCCTGCCCCGGGGCGAGGTGTTCGAGGTCGAGGTCGCCTACACCGGCCGCCCCGGCCTCCACCTCGACGGGGACGGCTCGACGGAGGGCTGGTTCCGGTCCGACCACCCGGCCGGCGACGGCGGGTTCGTGACCACGGAGCCCGTCGGCACCGAGGACTGGATGCCGCTCAACAACCACCCGAGCGCGAAGCCGACGTACGACTTCCACGACACCGTGAACAAGGGCCGCCAGGCCGTCGCGAACGGGCGGCTGCTGTCGAAGCGGTCGAACCCGCCGGACAGCAGGTTCCCGCACGGCTCGACGACCTTCCACTGGCGCTCGGGGGCACCGGTGGCGAGCTACCTGGTCGAGAACAGCGTCGGCGCCTACGACCTCACCTCCCGCCGCGGCTCCGACGGCGTGCGCTACTACGAGGCCCAGGCCTCGTCGCTCAGCGCCGCGCAGCAGAAGGCCAACCGCAAGGTGATGGACCAGCAGCAGGACATCACCGACTTCCAGAGCAGGTTCAACGGGCCGTTCCCGTTCGCCTCAGACGGCGTGCTCGTGGGCAGGCCCTCCGCCAGCTTCGAGGAGGAGATGCAGACCATGATCACCTTCGCCGGCGGGCAGATCGGGCTGGCGACCTTCAACCACGAGAACATGCACCAGTGGTGGGGCGACAACGTCTCCGAGGGGAGCTTCGACCTGACGTTCTTCAAGGAGGGGATGGCCACGGTGGGCGAGTACCTCTACGAGGCTCGTCTGGCGCGGCGCGCCGCGGGCGGCCCGGGTACGCCGGCGGGGCGCCGGGCCTTCCAGCGGAGCCTGGTCCACCGGTTCGACACCACCTACGCGAGCGCCGGCAGCCTCTGGGCGGCGGCACCGTCGGACCCCACGCCCGCCCGCCTGTTCTCCGGCGGTGCGACGTACACCCGGCCCGGCACGGCGTACCTCGCGCTGCGGCAGATCCTGGGCCACGGGAGGTTCGACCGGGCGCTGCGCCGGATCCAGCGACGCTTCGGTGGCAGCAGCATCACCGAGCCGCAGCTCGAGGCCCAGTTCGCCCATCTCCTGCCGAGCCACCGCCACGCCTGCCGCGTCCGGCTCTGGAGGTTCTTCACCCAGTGGTTCGACACGGCGTACCCGACGGGCGGCGGCGCCCAGCGCCCGCGGCTGACCGGGCCCGGGCTCGACGGGCGGGGCTTCTACGGCGGGTCCTGCCCGCGCTGACCTGCGACGTCGCCGGCGCAGGTCCGCCCGGTGGGGCAACCTTTCGCCAACCGCACGCGCCGTAGCGTGCCGTGGACCACAGACCCGCTGTGTGCGAAAGGCAGGCGCTCGATGGCCACGATCACTCTCACCGTCGACGGGGCACAGGTCTCCGACGAGGTCGAACCCCGCATGCTGCTGGTGCAGTACCTCCGAGAGAAGCTCGGCAAGACCGGCACCGTGATCGGGTGCGACACCAGCAACTGCGGAGCGTGCACGGTCCACCTCGACGGCCGCAGCGTGAAGAGCTGCAACGTCCTGGCCGTCCAGGCCGACGGCCACGAGGTGACGACCATCGAGGGCCTGGCGCAGGACGGCGAGCTGCACCCCGTGCAGGAGGCCTTCCGCGAGTGCCACGGTCTCCAGTGCGGCTTCTGCACGCCGGGCATGATCATGCAGTCGGTCGACCTGCTGAACGACAACCCCCATCCCACCGAGCAGGAGGTGCGGGTCGGGCTCGAGGGCAACCTGTGTCGCTGCACGGGCTACCACAACATCGTCAGGAGCGTCCTGTACGCCGCGGAGCACTCCGGCACGGCGGCCCCCGACGAGGCCACGGCAGGTGCCCGATGACCGCCACCGCCGAGCGTCCGGCCGCCGAGATCGGCAAGGACCGGCGTCGCAAGGAGGACCAGCGGCTGATCACCGGCCGCACCCGCTGGACCGACAACATCACCCTGCCCGGCATGCTCCACCTGGCCATGGTCCGGAGCCCCTTCGCGCACGCGAAGATCCTGAGCATCGACACGTCGGCCGCGCAGAGCGCGCCCAACGTCGTCGCCGTCCTCACCGGCAAGGACCTCGGCGAGGAGCAGGGCGTCAACGCCAACGCCTGGCCGATCACCACGGAGCAGGTCGCCCCCAACCACCAGCCGATGCCGGCCGAGCGCGTGGCCTTCGCCGGCGAGACCGTCGCCGTCGTGGTCGCGCGCTCCGCCGCCGAGGCCCGCGACGCCGCCGAGCTCGTCGACGTGGAGTACGAGGAGCTGCCGGCCGCGCTCGACCTGAAGGAGGCCGCGGCGGCCGACGCCGACAACGGGGGAGCGCTCGCGCACCCGGACCTCGGCACCAACAGGTCCGCGTTCTGGCAGCTGGACTCCGCCGGTCAGGGCACCGGTCGCGCGATCGACGAGGTGATCGCCGAGGCCCGTGCGGACGGGATCGTGATCGAGCGCGAGTTCCGCCAGCAGCGCCTGATCCCGGCGTTCATGGAGCCGCGCTCGACCGTGGTGGATCCCACCGGCGAGCAGATCACCATGTGGTCGGCGACCCAGATCCCGCACATCCTCCGGTTCCTGCTCGCGGCCACGACCGGCGTGTCCGAGTCGAAGATCCGGGTGATCGCGCCCGACGTGGGCGGCGGTTTCGGTGGCAAGCTCCAGTCGACGCCCGAGGAGTGGATCACCTGGTTCGTGGCCCGGCGGCTGGGCAAGCCGTGCAAGTACACCGAGACCCGCTCCGAGTCGCTGATGTCGGCCCACCACGGCCGCGACCAGTGGCAGAAGCTCACCCTGGCTGCGACCAAGGAGGGCAAGGTCACCGGCCTCAAGGTCGACCTGCTGGCCGACCTGGGCGCCTACGTCGCGATCGTCGGCGGCGGGGTCCCGGTGCTGGGTGCCTGGATGTTCAACGCCATCTACAAGTGGGACGCCTACCAGTTCAACTGCCAGACCGTGCTCACCAACAAGGCCTGGGTCGACGCCTACCGCGGCGCCGGCCGCCCCGAGGCGACGTTCGCCATCGAGCGGATGATGGACGAGCTGGCCGTGGAGCTCGGCAAGGACCCGCTCGAGGTCCGGGAGATGAACTGGATCAAGCACGAGGAGTTCCCGTTCACCACCGTGGCGGGGATGACCTACGACTCCGGGAACTACGAGGCTGCGACCGCGAAGGCCAAGGAGATGTTCGGGTACGACGCGCTCCGGGCCGAGCAGAAGCAGCGGCGCGAGTCCGGTGACCGGGTCCAGCTCGGCATCGGCGTCTCGACGTTCACCGAGATGTGCGGCCTGGCGCCCAGCCGGGTGCTCGGCTCGCTGAACTACGGCGCGGGTGGCTGGGAGCATGCGAGCGTGCGGATGCTCGCGACCGGCAAGGTCGAGGTGATCACCGGCGCCAGCGCCCACGGTCAGGGTCACGAGACGGCGTTCAGCCAGATCGTCGCCGACCGTCTGGGCGTGCCGTTCGAGGACGTCGAGATCCTGCACGGCGACACGCAGGTCAGCCACAAGGGCCTCGACACCTACGGCTCGCGGTCGCTGGTCGTGGGCGGGGAGGCGCTGGTGCTCGCGGCCGACCGGGTGATCGAGAAGGCCAAGCCGATCGCGGCCCACCTCCTCGAGGCCAGCGTCGACGACCTGGAGTTCTCCGGCGGCAGGTTCACCGTCAAGGGCACCGACCAGGGCACGTCGATCACCGACGTCGCGCTCGCGACGTTCGCGTCGCACAACTACCCGGAGGGCATCGACCCCGGCATCGACGCGGAGGCGACGTACGACCCGGTGAACTTCTCCTTCCCGCACGGCACCCACCTGTGTGCGATGGAGGTCGACACCGAGACCGGCCGCGCGTCGATGCGCTCCTACGTCTGCGTCGACGACATCGGCAACATCATCAACCCGCTGATCGTGAGCGGACAGGTGCACGGCGGACTGGTCCAGGGCATCGCGCAGGCGCTGTTCGAGGAGGCCGTGTACGACGACTCCGGGACCCTGGTGAGCGGCTCGTTCGTCGACTACCTGCTGCCCACCGCCGCGGACACGATCTCGTTCCAGTGGGACCACACGACGTCACCGTCGACCACCAACACGCTCGGCACGAAGGGCGTCGGCGAGGCCGGCACGATCGCGTCGACACCGGCAGTGGTCAACGCGATCGTCGACGCGGTCCGTCACCTCGGCGTCGACGACATCCGGATGCCCTGCACACCCGAGCGGGTGTGGAAGGCGATCCACTCCACCCGGTCCAGCACGGAAGGAGCGGGCGCATGATCCCCGCCAAGTTCGACTACGTGGCGCCCACGAGCGTCGAGGACGCGTTGAGCGCCCTGGCCGCGGCCGGTGACGAGGCCAAGATCATGGCCGGCGGACAGAGCCTGCTCCCGGTGCTCCGGATGCGGCTCAACGCCCCCGAGATGGTCATCGACCTGGGCCGGATCGACAGCCTGCGCGGCGTACGCGACGACGGCGACGCCATCGTCGTCGGCGCCCTCACCACGCATTCCGACATGGTCACCAACGACCTGGTGAGGCAGCACGCCCTGCTGCTGTCCAAGGCCGCGGCCGAGGTGGCGGACAACCAGATCCGGCATCGCGGCACGTTCGGGGGCGCCTGCGCGCACGCGGACCCGGCGGGCGACATGGGCGCGGCGGCGCTGGCCCTGGAGGCGGAGTTCGTGATCGCCGGCCCCGAGGGCGCGCGCCGGGTGGCCGCGGACGACTTCTTCGTCGACCTCTTCGAGACCGCGATCGGGGAGGACGAGATCCTCACCGAGATCCGGGTGCCGAAGCACACCGGCTGGGGCGCCCACTACGAGAAGTTCGTCCGCGTCGCCCACCAGTGGCCGATCGTCGCGGTCGGCGCGACCGTGAAG
>JBAUWD010000574.1:0-10567 GCA_049583575.1 Nocardioides sp. | reverse complement strand
CCACCAGACGCATCCGCTCGGCCAGCAGCTCGGCACCGGTCCGCGCCAGGTGGGCGTCCCAGACGCCGAGCGTGGAGAGCGCGGACTCCTGCGACGAGGAGCCGCGCCGCGCCGCGCCGGCGGTCTTCAGCAGCGAGTTGCGCTGCTTGAGGATTCGCTCGTAGTCGGACCGCACGCCGGCCAGACGGGGTGCGCGCATCACCAGCAGGTCGTCGAGGAACGCCCTGCGCTGGGCCGGGTCGCCCTTGACCAGGGCGAGGTCCTCGGGCGCGAAGATCACGGTGCGCACCAGGCCGACGAGCTCGCGGGCCCGTGGCAGGTCGGCGCGGTTGACCCGGGCCCGGTTGGCGCGTCCGGGGTTGATCTCGACCTCGAGCAGGGCCTGACGACCCTCGCGGACCACGGCCGCCCGGACCAGGGCCCGCTCGGCGCCCGACCGCACCAGCGGGGCGTCCGCGGCGACCCGGTGCGACGCCAGCCGGGACAGGTAGTCGACGGCCTCGACGAGGTTCGTCTTGCCCTGGCCGTTGCGGCCGATGAACGCGGTCGCGCCCGGCTCGAGGACGACGTCGGCCGCGGCGTAGGAGCGGAAGTCGACCAGGGTCAGCTGCGCAACGTACATCTCGTCCCGCCCCAGCCCCTCACCGCGGAGCTGCTCAACCCTGCGTGGAGGCGTCGCCGCCCGGAGGGGCCTCGGTGCGCACCGCGTGGCCCCCGAACTGGTTGCGCATCGCGGCGATCGCCTTCATCGCCGGGCTCTCGTCCTGCTGGGAGACGAACCGTGCGAACAGCGACGCGGCGATCGCGGGCATCGCGACGCCGTGGTCGATGCCGGCCTCGACCGTCCACCGCCCCTCGCCCGAGTCGGCGGCGTAGCCGGCGATCTTGTCGAGGTGGGTGTCGTCCTTGAGCGCCTCGACCAGCAGGTCGAGCAGCCACGACCGGATGACGGTGCCCTGACGCCAGGAGTCGAAGACCTCGGTCACGTTCTCGACGAGGTCGGCCTTCTCGAGCAGCTCCCAGCCCTCGGCGTACGCCTGCATGATCGCGTACTCGATGCCGTTGTGGACCATCTTGGCGAAGTGGCCGGCCCCGGGCTCCTTGCCGGCGTGGACGAAGCCCGAGTCGCCCTCGGGCTTGAGCGCGTCGAAGGCGGGCTGGACCTTGGCGACGTCGGCGTCGGCGCCGCCGCACATCAGGGCGTAGCCGTTCTTCAGGCCCCACACGCCGCCGGAGACCCCGCAGTCGACGAAGCCGATGCCCTTCTGGGCGAGCAGGTCGGCGTTGACCTGGTCGTCGGTCCACTTGGAGTTGCCGCCGTCGACGACCAGGTCGCCCTCACCGAGGAGCTCGCCGAGCTCCTTGACGGTCTCGCGGGTCGGGTCGCCGGACGGGACCATCACCCAGACGACCTTGGGGCTCGGCAGCCTCTCGACCATCTCGGCCAGGCTCGAGGTGTCGGAGACGTCGGCGTTGCGGTCGTAGCCGACCACCGTGTGCCCGGCGTCGCGCAGCCGGGTCCGCATGTTGCCACCCATCTTGCCGAGACCGATGAGTCCGAGGTGCATGGGAGTTCTCCTTGGGGTGGGTGGTCAGGAGAGCAGGCGCCTCGGCATCAGGAGGTAGCGGAATCCGGTGTCGCCGGCGCCTGCGGCGTGGTCCGTCGAGCCACTGTCTCCCATCGAACCACTGATGACAACCGGCTTGGTCGACACCGTGAACGCCAGCTCGACCACGGGCTCGTCGATCACCTGCAGGCCGTCGAGGAGGTACTGCGGGTTGAAGCCCGTGGTGATGTCGTCGCCGTCGATCGTCGCCTCGATCGACTCGCTGGCCTGGGCCTCGTCCCCCGACCCGGCGTCGAGCGTGAGGGTGCCGTCGCTGAAGGCCAGCTGGACCGCGGTGTTGCGCTCGGCGACCAGGGCGACGCGCTTGAGCGACTCGATCAGCGCCGCCTTGTCGACCAGCGCCGTGGTCTGGTGCTCGTTGGGGAAGAGGCTGCGCACCTTGGGGAACTCGCCGTCGAGCAGCCGGGTCGTCGTACGACGGGTGCCACCCGGGCCGGAGCCCTCGAAGCCGATGATGCCCTCGCCGGTGCCACCGGCCGCCAGCGCGATGGTGACCTCGCTGCCCGCCGTGAGCGAGCGCGCCGTGTCACCGAGCACCCGGGCCGGGACCAGGGCGGCCAGCGACTCGTCGGGGCTGTTCGGCTGCCACTCGAGCTCGCGGTGCGACAGCCGGAAGCGGTCGGTGGCGAGCATCGAGATCGAGGAGCCGGAGATCTCGATGCGGACTCCGGTCAGCACCGGCAGCATGTCGTCGCGGCCGGCGGCCGTCACCGCCTGGGCGACCGCGTGGGCGAACACGTCGCTGGAGACGGTGCCGGTCGCGGCCGGCATGTCGGGCAGCGTGGGGTAGTCCTCGACGGGCATGGTCTGCAGGCTGAAGCGCGCGGATCCGCAGGTCAGGCTGACCCGGGTGCCGTCGAGGGTCATCTCGACCGGCTTCGCGGGCAGGCTGCGGCAGATGTCGGACAGCAGGCGGCCGCTGACCAGCGCCCTGCCCTCGTCGGAGACGTCCGCGGAGAGCGTGGCCCGCGCCGAGGTCTCGTAGTCGAAGGTCGAGAGCACCAGGCCGTCGTCGCTGGCCTCGACCAGCAGGCCGGACAGCACCGGGACGCTCGGACGGACGGGAAGGCTGCGCGCCGCCCAGGCGACGGCATCCGCGAGTACGTCGCGGTCGACGCGGAACTTCACAGACGGATCCTTCGAAGAAGTCGGCGGGGCGGTCGGCGGACCGCTCGGGAAGATTCTGGACTGTGCATCCTGCCACGCGGCACCCCCACGCGGGAGGTCCGCCCGGTTTGTCCCCAGGCAGGAGGGCGAGCCGGGGTTTCGGAGGTCCCGACCCGAGTAGAGGTCCGTAGTAGTCATAGCAGCGGTGGAAACTGTGGACAGGCGACGTCGTCGCAGGTCAGGCGGTACGGCGCCGTGAACAGCCCCTGTGCACGCAGCGGTGGACAGGCCGTCGGGGCTGTGGGCCGGCCCGCGACCGGTGCCGCGCCCGGGCCGGTCCTCCACACCCGCTGTGGACGACGCGCCGCCCGTGCCCACACGCCGTACACATCTTGCAGGCGTGTGATTCGCGGCGCAGTTGGCTGGGCCGTTCGCTGGGCCGGCTCAAGCCTGGCGGGCCTGGATCTTGACCCGGTTGGTCAGCTCGCTCACCTGGTTGAACACCGCGCGACGCTCGGCGAGGAGCTGGTTGATCTTGCGGTCGGCGTACATGACGGTGGTGTGGTCGCGGTTGCCGAACTGTGCGCCGATCTTGGGCAGGGAGAGGTCGGTCAGCTCTCGGCACAGGTACATCGCGATCTGACGGGCCATCACCAGGTGCCGGCCCCGGCTCGGCCCGGTGAGCTCGTCGATGGACAGCCCGAAGTACGCCGCGGTCTGGGCGATGATGAGCGCCGCGGTGATCTCGGGCTCGCCGCCCTCGGGGATCAGATCCTTGAGCACGATCTCGGCCAGGGTCATGTCGACCTCCTGGCGGTTGAGGTTGGCGAACGCGGTGACCCGGATCAGCGCACCCTCGAGCTCGCGGATGTTGGTCTGGATCTTGCTGGCGATGAACTCGAGGACGTCGGCGGGCGCGCTCAGGCGGTCCATGGCCGCCTTCTTCCGCAGGATCGCGATGCGGGTCTCGAGGTCGGGGGGCTGGACGTCGGTGATCAGGCCCCACTCGAACCGGTTGCGCAGGCGGTCCTCGAGCGCCTCGAGCCGCTTGGGCGCCCGGTCGGAGGTGAGCACGATCTGCTTGTTGGCGTTGTGGAGGGTGTTGAACGTGTGGAAGAACTCCTCCTGCGTCTGGGTCTTGCCCTCCAGGAACTGGATGTCGTCGATGAGCAGGACGTCGACATCGCGGTAGCGGCGCTTGAAGCGGTCCTGACGGTCGTCCCGGATCGCGTTGATGAACTCGTTGGTGAACTCCTCGCTCGACACGTAGCGCACCTTGGCGCCGTTGTAGAGGCTGCGGACGTAGTGACCGATGGCGTGGAGCAGGTGCGTCTTGCCCAGCCCGGAGTCGCCGTACACCAGGAGCGGGTTGTAGGCCTTGCCCGGCGCCTCGGCCACGGCCACGGCGGCCGCGTGGGGGAACCGGTTGGACGAGCCGATCACGAACGTCTCGAACGCGTACTTCGGGTTCAGGCGGGTCTCGCCCGTGGCCGGGCGGAGGGACTCGGCGGCCGGCGCGGCGGTCATCGCGTCGACATGGCCATCTGTCGACATATCGGTAGAAGGACTTGTCGGCTCCGGGGAGGCGTGGGCGCGACCGTCGCCCAGCGCCGTGTTGACGGTGACGGCGAGGCGGATCTCGTGCCCGAAGATCTGGGTCAGGGCGTCCTCGAGCTGGCCGCGCAGCCGGCCCTCCAGCTGGGTCCGGGTGAAGTCGTCGCCGACCGCGATGATCGCGGTGTTGCCGTGCAGCGTCACCGGCTCGCTGGCTCGGACCCAGGCCTGCTGGTTGGGTTGCAGCTCCTCGACCACACGTCGCCAGGCAGCCGCCAGATCCGAATCGTTGTCCACTGGAAGTCCCGCTCTCCTCGATCGCCCGTCGCCGTGGTCGCGAAGAGCCGGAGGGAGCGCCGGACGTGCCTCGGTTCCACAGGTTTGTCCACACCTTGTGAACGTGGCCGCGTCCTTGTGGAAACAGCCTGTCGAGACGCTCACGGTAGGCCGGCAGGGAACCCGATCACCGCAGGTCAGATGCACTATTCCGGGGGTTGCGACCGACCCTGGCCGCAGCTGTCCGGACGGTAGCCGACCCGAACGCGGGGAAACTCGACGAGGTCCGAACATAGCCCTCGGTCCGGGGCCCGGGCAAGGCTCCATCCACAGGCTGAGGGGGGTACCTCGGCGCCCGCGGCGCGCGTCGTCCGAGGACGATCTCCCGGCCTCGCTCCGTCCCCCTGCGGTCGCCGGGTCGGGATTTGACGGCGCCGAGACGCCACGCGTACCGTTCCTCGGTCACCCGGTGTCGACGGGTGCCGCATGTCCATGCACAGGATCGGCCCTTCGCGGGCCGGAGTTGCGCATGGGCGGGCGGTGCCGGCCGAAGCCTCGGGGCTTCGCACCAGCGCCGTCCGACCATCGGGCGATCCGGCAGCCCAGCCGGCGTGACCGCCCCTGAACACCATCGGAGAGAGCTCGTGAGCAAGCGGACGTACCAGCCGAACAACCGTCGTCGCCACAAGGTGCACGGATTCCGGCTGCGCATGCGCACCCGGGCGGGGCGCGCCATCTTGTCCTCTCGCCGCCGCAAGGGCCGCAAGAGTCTCGCGGTCTGAGCCCCGGCTCGGCTCGTGAACGACGCCCGTGCTTCCCGTGCCGCATCGGCTCACCGATGGTGGTGACCTCCGGCACGTGCTCCGCGCCGGCCGGCGCGCCGGCGGTGAGATCCTCGTGGTGCACCTGCTGCGCAGCGACCGGCCCGGCCCGCCCCGCGTCGGCTTCGTCGTGGGGCGTTCCGTCGGCAACTCCGTGGTCCGCCACCGCGTCCAGCGGCGGCTCCGGCACCTGTGCCGCGAGCGTCTCTCCCTGCTCCCCGCCGGCAGCGAGCTGGTCGTCCGCGCCCTCCCTCGTGCTGCGGACGCGACGTACGCGGAACTCGGCACGGAGCTCGACCGTTGTCTGCGGCGGAGCCTGAGGACGGTGAGCTGAGCGTGCGCTACCTCCTGATCGGCCTGTTGCGGCTGTACCGGCTCCTGATCAGCCCGCTGTACGGCCAGGTGTGCCGCTACCACCCGTCGTGCTCGGCGTACGCGCTCCAGGCGGTGACCGAGTACGGCGCGGTCCGCGGCAGCTGGATGTCCGTCCGGCGACTGCTGCGGTGCCATCCGTGGGCGCCCGGCGGCTATGACCCCGTGCCACCTCGTGCGCGACCCACTCCCACCCAAGGAGCCTGACCCCCGTGCAATTCCTCGGCACCATCGGCCACTTCATCCTGACCCCGCTCTACTACGCGGTGTCCGGGATCCTGATCGCCTGGCACGAGCTGTTCAGCCTGGTGCTGCCGAGCAGCGGCGGCATGTCGTGGGTGCTCTCCATCGTGGGCCTGACCCTCGTGGTCCGGGCCGCGCTGATCCCGCTGTTCGTCAAGCAGATCAAGTCCAGCCGGAACATGCAGCTGATCCAGCCGAAGGTCAAGGAGCTGCAGAAGAAGTACGGCCACGACCGGGAGCGTCTCGCCCAGGAGACGATGAACCTCTATCGCGAGACGGGGACCAACCCGTTCGCGGCCTGCCTGCCGCTCCTGGTGCAGTCCCCGATCTTCATCGCGCTGTTCCGGCTGCTCGACCAGGCCGCCAAGCACAACAAGGCGAACGGCTTCCTGAGTGCCACGGACACCGCGAGCCTGAAGAACGCGAAGCTCTTCGGCTCGATGCCGATCTCCGACACGTTCCTGGGCACCAGCCAGACCGACGTGAAGGTCCTGGCGGCGGTGCTGGTGGTGGCGATGACGGCGACCACCTTCACGACCCAGCGCCAGCTGATGAGCAAGAACATGCCCAAGGACGCGATGAGCGGTCCCTACGCGCAGCAGCAGAAGATGCTGCTCTACGTGCTGCCGGTCGCCTTCGCGGCAGGTGGCGTCGCCTTCCCGATCGGCGTCCTCGTGTACTGGACGACCACCAACGCGTGGACGATGGGGCAGCAGTTCTACGTGATCCGCCGCAACCCGGCTCCGGGCACGCCCGCGTTCGAGGCCAAGCTCAAGCGAGACCGGGCCAAGGGCAAGGTGACCGACGTGCACGAGGAGGAGGCCCTGAAGGAGGCGGCGAAGCCCGAGCCGCCCCGACAGCGCCAGCAGCCCAAGAAGCAGACACGGGAGCAGCGACGGCGGGCCGCCGGCGGCCGCGGCCCCAAGCGGGACGGGGGCGGCAAGACGAGTGGCGCCGACCCCTCGGCCGCCCACGACGATGACACCGACGAGGAGAAGCCGGCATGAGCGAGAGCAGCGAGGTCACGACCGCCACCGACGCGATCGTCGAGGAGGCGACCGAGACGCATGGAGGAGCCGAGACCGACGGGCGGATCGAGACCAGCGGGCCGACCGAGACCGACGAGGTGGGCGGAGAGCCCGTCGAGGTGGCGGAGGCCGGCGAGACGGAACGGTCGACGCTGCAGTCCCGGCTCGAGGAGGAGGGTGACGTCGCGGCCGACTACCTCGAGGAGCTCCTCGACATCGCCGACCTCGACGGTGATCTCGACATGGACGTCGAGGGCGAGCGCGCGATGGTGTCGATCGTCGGTGCCGACCTGTCGCAGCTCGTGGGTGCCCGTGGGGAGGTGTTGGAGGCGCTCCAGGAGCTGACCCGCCTCGCGGTGTACCGCGAGACCGGCGAGCGTTCGCGCCTGATGCTGGACATCTCCGGCTACCGGGCCGCCCGTCGGCAGGAGCTCGAGGAGCTCGCCGCGACCACGGTCACCCAGGTCAAGGAGTCGGGCGAGCAGGCCGCGCTGCGGCCCATGACCCCGTTCGAGCGCAAGGTCGTGCACGACGCCGTGGCGGCGGCCGGGCTGACGTCGGAGTCCGAGGGCGTGGAGCCCCGCCGGTACGTGGTGGTCCTGCCCGCCTGATGGTCGATGTTTCACGTGAAACACCGCCCGAGCCCGATGCCGCGGTCGTCACGCAGGTGTTCGCCCCCGGGCGCCTCGACGTGCTCCGGCGGTACGCCGCGCTGCTCGCGTCCGAGGGCGTGGTCCGTGGCCTGATCGGACCGCGTGAGGTCGCGCGACTGTGGGACCGCCACCTCCTCAACTGCGGCCTGCTGGCGCCGCTGGTGCCGGAGGGGGCCCGCGTGGCCGACCTGGGCTCGGGGGCCGGACTCCCGGGGCTGGTGCTCGCGCTGGCGCGGCCCGACCTCGAGGTCACCCTGATCGAGCCGATGGCGCGGCGTACCGCCTTCCTGGAGGAGGCGTGCGCGCTCCTGGGGGCCGACCGGGTCACGGTGGTGCGCGGCCGGGCGGAGGACCTGGCCGGCGCCGCCGAGCTGTTCGACGTGGTGACCGCGAGGGCGCTCGCGCCGTTGCCCCGGCTGCTGGCGTGGGCGATGCCCCTGGTGACGCCCGGCGGGTGTCTGCTCGCGATGAAGGGGTCGGCGGCGGCGCACGAGGTCGCCGGCGCCCGGTCCGAGCTCACCGGCTGGCATTCCGACGCCGAGGTGGTGCGCTGTGCGGTGCCGGGTGCGTCGCCGACGAACGTGGTCCGGGTGGTTCGAAGCGACGCACCAGCGATAGGTTGGCAGGCGACCGCAACGGCACGTCGTAGGCGAAGGGAACGCACGTGACACAGGACCCCGCCGCGCCCGCGGCGTCCGGCTCGGAGCGCGGTCTCGGCTGGCCCTCCGAGGGGGTCGAAGCCGGTCGGGCCGCGACGTTTTCCACCGGTCTGGGATGGCCGTCTGAGCCTGCCCCTCCACAGGTTTCCCCCAGTTATCCACAACCCCCTGTGACTAGTCCCGCCATCGAGGGGACCACCGACGTTTCACGTGAAACGGCGCCGAACCCTCGTGCCGGAGTGCGTACCGCCGCCGACTTCGCACACGTCAGCGATCGCCTCGTCGACGACAGCACGCCGTTGGCCAGAGCCGCCGAGGACACGGTCCGGGCCCGCCAGGAGGCCTCGCGTCGGCCGCCCCTGCCGCGCCCGGACCGCACCCGGGTGATGGTGGTCGCGAACCAGAAGGGAGGCGTGGGCAAGACGACCACCGCCGTCAACGTCGCTGCGGCGCTCGCCCAGCTGGGCCAGCGGGTGCTGGTGCTCGACCTCGACCCGCAGGGGAACGCCTCCACGGCGTTGGGGGTCGACCACCCACGCGGTGTGCCGTCGACGTACGACGCGCTGGTCGACGGTGCGCCGTTGCCGGACCTGACCACGACCGCACCCGACGTCCCGGGCCTCCAGGTCGTGCCGGCGACGATCGACCTGGCCGGCGCCGAGATCGAGCTGGTGAGCGTGGTCGCCCGCGAGACCCGGCTGCGCAAGGCGCTCGACGCCCATCCGCTGATCGGGACCGCCGAGGCCCTCGGCGACGAGCGGCTCGACTACGTCTTCGTCGACTGTCCGCCGTCGCTCGGCCTGCTCACCCTCAACGCCCTGGTCGCGGGCGACGAGATGCTGATCCCGATCCAGGCGGAGTACTACGCGCTCGAGGGGCTCGGACAGCTGCTGGAGACCGTCGAGATGGTGCGGGCGCACCTCAACCCGGGCCTGGTCGTGTCCACCATCCTGGTCACGATGTACGACGGCCGGACCCGGCTCGCCTCCGGTGTCGCCCAGGAGGTGCGCGAGTACTTCGGGAGCCAGGTGCTGCGGACCGCGATCCCGCGTTCGGTCCGGGTGTCCGAGGCTCCGTCGTACGGCCAGACCGTGATGACCTACGACCCCGCCTCGCCGGGGGCGCTGTCCTACCTGGAGGCGGCGCGCGAGATGGCCGGGAAGGGCGCGCCCGCATGAGCCAGGACCGTCCGCGCCGCGGCCTGGGTCGGGGCCTCGGCTCGCTGATCCCGACCGGGCCCACCGCCGCCGAGGCCCGGTCGTCGGAGCCCGACGACGAGGCGACCCCGGTCCCTGCCGGGGCCTACTTCGCCGACCTCCCGATCGAGCAGGTCTCGCCCAACCAGGTCCAGCCGCGTCAGGTCTTCGAGGAGGAGGCGATGGCCGAGCTGGTGCACTCGATCAAGGAGATCGGGCTGCTCCAGCCGGTGGTCGTGCGGGCGACCGGGCCCGCGTCGTACGAGCTGGTCGTGGGCGAGCGCCGCTGGCGCGCCGCCCAGGAGGCGGGCCTGACCACGATCCCGGCGATCGTACGGCGCACCGAGGACGCCGACATGCTGCGCAACGCGCTGCTGGAGAACCTCCACCGGGCCCAGCTCAACCCGCTCGAGGAGGCGGCCGCCTACTCCCAGCTGCTCGAGGACTTCTCGTGCACCCACGAGGAGCTGGCCGCGCGCATCGGCCGGTCGCGACCGCAGATCAGCAACACCATCCGGCTGCTGAAGCTCTCGCCGGCGGTGCAGCGACGCGTCGCCGCCGGCGTGCTCTCGGCCGGGCACGCCCGCTCGTTGCTGGCGATCGAGGATCCCGAGCGGCAGGACCGGCTGGCGGCCCGGGTCGTGGCCGAGGGGATCAGCGTGCGCGGGCTGGAGGAGCTGGTCTCGGTCGGCGAGCCCGAAGCCAAGCCGCCGCAGGTGCGCCGTCGCAGGCCGACCGCCCCGGGCCTGGCGGACCTGGCGGAGCGACTGTCCGACCGGCTGGAGACCCGGGTCAAGGTGGATCTCGGCCAGCGGAAGGGCAGGATCACGGTGGAGTTCGCCTCGCTCGACGACCTGCGCCGGATCGTGGACATCATGGATCCGCGGAACCGGAGCGACAAGCCGATCTAGGCACTCATCGACGAGTCGACAAACCGACAGATCAACCCCGGACGCTCGCCTTCGCCGAGTTGTCACGCGACGAGTGAGCGTGCACTCAGTCGTCTTGCGCCGACTCGGCGAGATGGCGC
>JBAUWD010000573.1:0-5709 GCA_049583575.1 Nocardioides sp. | reverse complement strand
GCCCGCGCAGGCTGGCTCCGATGCTGAGGCCCACCAGGATCGGCAGCTCGCGGTCCGCGATCCAGTCGCGCATCGCGTTCGAGGCGGCGCCGTTCCCGGTGGTCATGATGATCCGGCTCGGGTCGAGTGAGGCGACCAGCACCTCGAGCAGGTCGATCTCCCACAGCCGACCGGCCTCGCGCTCGTCCTGGGGCGTCGCGAACTTCATGTCGACGTGCGCACCGATGCCGGTCGGGCCGAGGGCGGCCAGGAACTCGGAGAGGCGCAGCACCCCGGGCGCGAGCTCGTGCAGCGCCGCCCAGCTCAGCCTCCTGATCGGGGTGTGGTGGTGGCCGTCCGGGCCCACGTCGGGGTCGTGGGCGATCACCCACGTGCCGTCGGCGCAGCGGCGTACGTCGAACTCGACGTAGTCGGCACCGACGGAGGCGGCGTAGGCGATCGCCTCGAGCGAGTTCTCGAGGGTGCGGTCGGACGCACCCGCGGCACTCAGCTCGGCGTACCCACCGCGATGCGCCGACACGAGGACGCGGTGCGGTGCCACACGCGAACCGTAGCGTCCTGGGTGCCCGGGTCGTCCGCCGGAACGGATGCTCCAGTGGCCGCTCAGGCGGACGACCCGCACGGAAGCGGCTCGTGCGGGAACAAGACGCCGGGGAGTCCCGTTGCATCGGATGAACGAACTTGAGTCGAGTCGACTCAACGAGTTTGCTTCCCCCGTGCGCAGCACGGAGGATGGCCAGACACCCGAAGCAACCAGACCGGTCGCCAGACGCGACCGGACGACCCGGAGGTAACCCAACATGGCTCGTGCCGTCGGCATCGACCTCGGTACGACGAACAGCGTCGTCGCCGTCCTCGAAGGTGGCGAACCCACCGTCATCCCCAACGCAGAAGGCGCCCGCACCACGCCGTCCGTGGTCGCGTTCGCGAAGTCCGGAGAGGTCCTCGTCGGTGAGGTCGCCAAGCGGCAGGCCGTCACCAACGTCGACCGGACCATCCGCTCGGTCAAGCGCCACATGGGCACGGACTGGTCGGTGAAGGTCGACGAGAAGGACTTCACCGCCCAGCAGATCAGCGCGTTCGTGCTACAGAAGCTCAAGCGCGACGCCGAGGCCTACCTCGGCGAGACCGTCACCGACGCGGTGATCACGGTCCCGGCGTACTTCTCCGACGCCCAGCGCCAGGCCACCAAGGAGGCCGGCGAGATCGCGGGCCTCACCGTGAGCCGCATCGTCAACGAGCCGACGGCGGCCGCGCTGGCCTACGGCCTCGACAAGGGCGACGACCAGACGATCCTCGTCTTCGACCTCGGTGGCGGCACGTTCGACGTGTCCCTGCTGGAGATCGGCGAGGGCGTGGTCGAGGTCAAGGCCACCAGCGGTGACAACCACCTCGGTGGCGACGACTGGGACGCCCGCGTCATGGACTGGATGGTCAAGAAGTTCAAGGACAACAACGGCGTCGACCTGGCCCAGGACAAGATCGCCATGCAGCGACTCCAGGAGGCCGCCGAGAAGGCGAAGATCGAGCTGTCGTCCTCGAGCGAGACCACCATCCACCTGCCGTACATCACCCACGGCGAGTCCGGGCCGCTCCACTTCGAGGAGAAGCTCACCCGCGCCGACTTCCAGAAGATGACCTCCGACCTGCTCGACCGCACCAAGGCGCCCTTCCAGTCGGTGCTCAAGGACGGCGGCGTCGACGTCAACAAGATCGACCACGTCGTCATGGTGGGCGGCTCCACCCGGATGCCGGCCGTCACCGACCTGGTCAAGCAGCTGCTCGGCGGCAAGGAGCCCAACAAGGGCGTCAACCCCGACGAGGTCGTCGCGGTCGGTGCCGCACTGCAGGCCGGCGTGCTCAAGGGCGAGGTCAAGGACGTGCTGCTGCTCGACGTGACCCCGCTGAGCCTCGGCATCGAGACCAAGGGCGGTGTCATGACCACCCTGATCGAGCGCAACACCACGATCCCGACCAAGCGTTCGGAGATCTTCACGACGGCCGACGACAACCAGCCGAGCGTGGAGATCAAGGTCGCCCAGGGCGAGCGTCAGATGTGGGGGCAGAACCAGCCGCTCGGCAACTTCGAGCTGACCGGGCTGCCACCGGCTCCCCGGGGCATTCCCAAGATCGAGGTCACCTTCGACATCGACGCCAACGGCATCGTCCACGTCTCCGCCAAGGACCAGGCGTCCGGCCGCGAGCAGTCGATGACGATCTCCGGCGGCAGCGCGCTGTCGAAGGACGAGATCGACCGCATGGTCAAGGAGGCCGAGCAGTACGCCGCGGAGGACGCGGCGCGCCGCGAGGCCGTCGAGACCCGCAACCAGGCGGACTCGCTGGCGTACTCGACCGAGAAGTTCCTGGGCGACAACGCCGAGAAGATCCCCGACGACGTCAAGACCGAGGTGCAGGCCGACCTCGACGCCCTGAAGGCGATCCTCGAGAACGCCGAGGCCGGTCCGGAGGAGATCCAGGCCGGCGTCACCAAGCTCGGTGAGTCCAGCCAGAAGATGGGCGCGGCCATGTACGCCGCCGCCGAGGCCGACCAGGCCGCCGCGGGCGGCTCCGACGGGTCCACCGGTGCTGCCGACGACGACGTCGTCGACGCCGAGATCGTCGACGAGCAGGGCGCCGACGACGGCGGCTCCGAGGACGACGCCAAGTGACCAAGAAGCAGCAGACCGAGGGGGAGCCGACCACGTCGGCTCCCCCGGAGTACGGCTCCGCCGACGGAGCGCTCGGCGACTCGGCCGAGGAGCGGGTCGAGGCTCCTGGAGCCTCGGCTCGTGACGAGCCGACCGAGACCGCGCCGGACGACATCAGCGGGATCGAGAACATGCTCGAGGAGGGCGCGCCGCTCGAGCCCCAGGACGTCGCTGAAGAGCCGTTGCCGGCCGTCGACGTCGAGCAGGCGCTGGCGGAGCGCACCGCCGACCTGCAACGCCTGCAGGCCGAGTACCTCAACTACAAGCGCCGGGTCGACCGCGACCGCGACCGGGTGCGGGAGAACGCGACGTACACCGCCCTGTCGCCGATCGTCGACGTCCTCGACACCATCGACCGGGCCCGCGAGCACGGCGACCTCGACGAGGGCCTGCAAGCGGTGGCCGACCAGCTCGAGCGGGTGGTGACCCAGGCCGGCCTCGTCAAGTACGGCGACCCCGGCGACGCGTTCGACCCACAGCTGCACGAGGCGCTGAGCCACATCGGCGAGGACCCCGACGTCGAGGTCACGACCTGCAAGATCGTCGCCAAGGCCGGCTACCGCCTCGGCGACCGTGTGGTCCGTGCCGCACAGGTCCTCGTGGTCGACCCGGCGAGCAGCTGACCTCGGGACCACCGACCGGCTCGGCCACCGGCCAGAGCGATCCCGAGACGAACGACACCCGAGAGGAGGGGCAGTGAGCACCGACGGCATCCGTACGGACTGGGCGAGCAAGGACTTCTACGCCGAGCTCGGCGTGACCAAGAAGGCCACGCACGACGAGATCAAGAAGGCCTACCGCAAGCTCGCGCGTGCGAACCACCCCGACTCCAACCCGGGTGACAGCGTCAAGCACGAGAAGTTCAAGGCGGTCGCCGAGGCGTATGACGTCATCGGCGACGAGGAGAAGCGCAAGAAGTACGACGAGGTCCGCGAGCTGTACGGCGGCGGTGGGTTCCGGGGCGGGTTCCCCGGTGGCTCGTCCGAGGGTGGGTTCGACGTCAACGACCTGCTGCGCGACCGCGCCGGTGGCGGAGGCTTCGGCGACCTGTTCGGTGACCTCTTCGGAGGCCGCGGTCGCCAGCAGGCCCGCACCCGAGCGACACGTGGCGCCGACGTCGAGACCAACGCGACGATCAGCTTCATGGACGCCATGAACGGCGTCACCATCAGCTTGCGCCTGACCTCCGACACCGCGTGCCCGGAGTGCCACGGCACCGGCGGCAAGCCGGGCACCACCCCGAAGATCTGTCCGGAGTGCGAGGGCGCCGGCTTCGTGGTCAGCTCCATGGGCGGCGCCTTCTCGATCAACGAGACCTGCCCCAGGTGCGGCGGTCGTCAGCTCGTGTACGACGAGGCCTGCCCGACCTGCCACGGGTCGGGCCGCGGCTCGTCGGCGCGGACCATCCAGGCGCGCATCCCGGCGGGCGTCAAGGACGGCCAGCGCATCCGGCTGCGCGGCAAGGGCGGAGCGGGTGAGAACGGCGGTGCCGCGGGCGACCTCTTCGTGACCGTCAAGGTGACCCCGCACCGCCTCTTCGCGCGTCGTGGCGACAACCTCACGCTCGACGTACCCGTGTCGTTCGACGAGGTCGCCCTGGGTGCCGAGATCAAGATCCCCACCCTGGGCGGCAACCCCGTGACGCTGAAGATCCCAGCCGGAACTCCCGACGGCCGCACCTTCCGGGTGCGCGGGCGCGGCGTCCAGAAGAAGGACGGCACCAAGGGCGACCTGCTCGCGACCGTCCGGGTGCAGGTCCCCGCGCGGCTCAACGACGCCGCGCGCGAGGCCATCACCGCCTACCGCGCCGCCGGCGTCGACGGCACGCTCCGCGCCAACCTCTTCGAGCAGTCGTGATCGAGACCCAGGGCATGAGCCCCGACGCGGCGGTCTACGTGATCAGCGTGGCCGCCGAGCTCTCCGGGCTGCATCCGCAGACCCTGCGGTCCTACGAGCGGATGGGTCTGATCATGCCGGGCCGGACCGGTGGCGGGGGCCGCCGCTACAGCCACCGCGACATCGAGCTGCTGCGCGAGATCGCGTCCCTGACGGCGGGCGGCGTGGGCATCGAGGGGGTACGCCGGATCCTGGAGCTCGAGCACCAGGTCGCGGCCCTGCAGGCGCGCAACGCCGAGCTGGCCGCCGAGCTCGGGGCCACCCGCGAGGCGCTGCGCGCGGCGGTGACCGCGCGTCGTACCGACCCCAACAGGCTGCCGGTCCTCCGCGACCCCGATCCTACGGCCTCGGTCGTCGTCTGGCGGCGCTCGCGGAGCTGAGGTCCCCGCACCGGTCAGTGGCGACCGTGGATGCGCACGTGGCGGGTGTGCAGCTCGACCGCGTGGTAGCCACGGTGCGTCGCTCGGACGGCCGCGTGGATGCGCTTGCCGCGATCCTTCTTCCTCAGGTGGTAGTGGACTCCGTGCGCGCCGTGGATGCGGTGGTGGCCGCGGTACCACGTGACGTGGACGTGACGCGGATGCGGGTGCCACCGCTTCAGCCCGAGCTCCAGGGTGAGCCGGTGGCCGACCCGGTGCTCGCCCTTCAGCCGCAGGCGGGCGTGGTGCATGTGTCCCTTGTGGATGCCGTGCCTCGGACGGCTCACGACGGTCACCGCGTGATAGGTCCGATGGTGACCGGTCACGTGGACCGAGAGTCGGTGCCCGTAGAACGTTCCCTTGACCCGGATCCCCCGGTGATGGTCCCGGAGTCGCTTGCCGTCGAGGAACCAGCGATAGGTGACGTGGGTGTGACGCGGCGCCCAGCGACCGTGGGTGACGCGCAGGTGCCGGCCGACGCGCGGATGTCCCCTGAGCCGGACGCCGACGTGCTGGATGGCTCCGAGCTCGTAGCGGGCGACCTGGGGCTCGACCTTCCGGATCGCCTTGGCGTTGAACTGCCGCCTACCGCCGACCTGGTGGCCGCTGTACGTGAGTGCCGGGTCGGTGTAGTAGAGCAGGTAGGTGCAGCAGGCCGACGGGTTCACGGCGAGCACGTGGTTGGG
>JBAUWD010000572.1:0-6195 GCA_049583575.1 Nocardioides sp. | reverse complement strand
GCGTCCGAGCACGTCGTCGACGGCCCGGTCGAGGGCCGCGGAGACGAGCGTCGGCGCGACGCGGTCGATGCCGGTCTCCGCATGGGCGCGCTTGCCGACGCGGAGCGCCTGCTGGAAGACGGAGTTGAGCACCGAGCCGACCGAGCCGAGCTCCTGGCCGAGCCGGAGGGCGTCGCGGGTCTGGCCGAGGATCTGCGCCTCGCCCACGGCCATCGAGTCGAGCCCGGCGGCGACGCGGAACAGGTGGGAGATCGCGCCGTCGTCGTAGTGGATGTAGAGGTGCGGCAGCAGCGTCTCGACGCTCTCCTCCACCGGGGCGAGGAGTCGCTGGGAGAGCTCCTCGACACTGCCGTGGAACCGGTCGACGGCGGCGTAGATCTCGAGCCGGTTGCAGGTCGCCACCACGGTCGCCTCGGAGACGTGCGGGTTGGCCAGCACGTCCTCGATCAGCTTGGTAGCACCGTCGCCGTCGACGGCGAGCCGCTCCAGCAAGGAGATCGGCGCGGAGCGGTGGGAGATCCCGACGACGAGAGCCGTCATGCCGTCGCCTCCTGAGCCTTGCGCTGCTCGTGGTAGGCGAGGATCTGCAGCTCGATGGAGAGGTCGACCTTGCGTACGTCGACGCCGGGGCCGACGTTGAGCACGGTCGGCGCGAAGTTCAGGATGCTGGTGATCCCGACCGAGACCATCTGGTCGGCGACGGACTGGGCGGCGGCCGCCGGCGTCGCGATCACGCCGATGGCGACGCCCTGCTCGCGCACGATCTGGGCCAGGTCGTCGAAGGGCCGGACGTCGACGCCGGCGACGACCTCGTCGTGGCGCTCCGGGTCGGCGTCCAGGAGGGCGACCACGCGGAAGCCTCGGCTCCGGAAGCCGGAGTAGTTGGCCAGCGCGTGGCCGAGGTTGCCGATGCCGACGATCACCACGGGCCAGTCCTGGGTCACGCCGATCTCGCGCGCGATCTGGTAGCGCAGGTAGTCGACGTCGTACCCGACCCCGCGCGTGCCGTAGCTGCCGAGGTAGGAGAGGTCCTTGCGGAGCTTCGCGCTGTTGACCCCGGCGGCAGCGGCGAGGTCCTCGCTCGAGCAGGTGCCGGTGCCGGACTCCGACAGGGTCGTGAGGGCCCGCAGGTAGACGGGCAGTCGGGCCACGGTCGCCTCGGGGATCTCCCGGGCGGTCTCGTGGGACGTCCGTGCGGTCAAGGCTCTGTCTCTCCAGCCGCCGGACCCGGGGGTCGACCCGTGGTGGGACAGGCCCGGCCCGAGCGGCGTCGTTCACTGTAGAAGTTTGTGAACGCGAGAACAAAACGGCGGCCGCCCGGCTCGCGATCCGGGCCGCTCGCCGTCCTCGATCAGCGCGACAGGACCCGCGCCCCACCGGTGGCGGCGACCAGGCCGGTGCCCGGCGCAGGTGGCCCCTTGACCTGGTCGACGTTGGGGACCAGGTAGCTGACGACCGCCTGTGAGGCCAGGCCGATCGCCGCGATGGACAGTGGCTTGTTCCACGTGCCGGCGTTCACCCACGAGACGGCCAGGGTCGCCAGGGCGGTGCTCTGTGCCGCCATCCACTTGCGTGTCGGCATCCACGTCGTCGTACTCATCGTGCTCTCCCCCGTGTGCGCGGTGCTAGGTCATGTGGATGAGGACGCACGGGAGCCCGGCCCTGATACATCGGGCGCACAGTCGGCACACCGACAGGCGAGCCGACGCCTCACCCACCTCCTCGGCCCGACACGGACGGCGGCTACTTGTTTCATTGACCTCAGGATCGGTGTCTGGCAAGGCTCGGTCTAGGTGCCCGGTCCGTCGCTCTGATTGCGGCTGCCCACGCTGACTCGTGAGGGTCCCGTGTGGCTCACTCATGGCATGCGTGGGCCGGGCATCGCAGGGTCGGAAGAGGCTCAAGAGGGGTTTGCCCAGCTCGAAGTAGCGTTGCCCTCCCGTCCCGATGACCGGTGTCAGCTCGAGGTTCGGGAGGGTGCATGCAGCAGCAAGCAAACCGTGTGGTGATAGGGATGGATCCGCACAAGCGGTCGGCCACGATCGAGGTGATGACCGACGAGGAGGCCGTGGTCGGTGGTGGCCGGTTCGGCACTGATGCAGCGGGGTTCGCCGCGATGACCGATTACGTCAACCGGCTTCGACCGGCGGCCACCGACCGGGTGTGGGCGGTCGAGGGTTGTCAGGGGATTGGGCACCACGTCGCGGTCCGGTTGCTTGCTGCCGGCGAGCAGGTCGTCGACGTCCCGCCGAAGCTGTCAGCCAGGGCGCGGGTCTTCGCGACCGGTCAGGGACGCAAGACCGATGCCACCGACGCCCACTCGATCGCCCTGGTCGGTGTCCGGATGGCCGGACTCCGTCGGGTGGTCGACGACGAGCAGCTGGCCGTGATCAGGGTGCTAGCCGACCGGCGCCGATCCCTAGGCGAAGACCACACCCGGATCACCTCACAGCTGCACCATCTGCTGCTCGAGCTGATCCCCGGTGGGGCGAAGAAGGACCTCTCCGCGGCCCAGGCCAAAGCCCTGCTGGCCAAGGTCCGACCGCGCGACACCGTCGGCAAGACCAGGCGCCGGGTCGCCGCCGAGCTGATCGGCGACCTGGAACGGATCTATGCCCGGAAGAAGGCCGCCGACAAGGAACTACGCGTGCTGGTCGCCGCGACCGGTACCAGCCTGCTGGAGCTGCACGGCATCGGACCGTCGGGCGCAGCCCGCCTGTTGGTTGAGGTCGGCGACATCACCCGGTTCCCCGACCGCGGCCACTTCGCATCCTGGAACGGCACCGCACCCATCGACGCCTCTTCCGGCGACCACGTCCGACACCGGTTGTCCCGCGCCGGGAACCGTCAGATCAACCGGACCCTGCACATCATGGCCACCGTCCAGCTACGCAACCCCGGCGCCGGCCGCGACTACTACGACCGCAAGAAAGCCGACGGCAAGTCCTCGATGGAAGCCATGCGCTGCTTGAAGCGACGGCTGTCCGACCTCGTCTACCGCCAGATGCTCGACGACGCGGTAGGGACGGGCCCGGGAGGGCACCGGGGCAACGACTCTGACTCCAGCGCGACCGGCTCACAACCCCAACACCGGCTCTTCGGACAAGCCACTCCGGGGCCCGTCAACGATCAGCCTAAACCCGCTCTACCGAAGGTGTCTTGACACAGAGGGGAGCCATGAGAGGACCTCACTGAGGGGCGTTGGTCAGGATGAAGGGCGGTTGTCGCGCCTGGTCCGCCTCGCGGAATCCCCTTGTCCACAAGGCATCTCGAGCACTCTCACGAGCCCGGTGTCCTCGTCCGGTTGGTTTCGAGACGGTCGCTACGCGACCTCCTCAACCAGCGGAAGCAGCCACCACGCCTCTCAGCTTGGTTTCGAGACGGTCGCTACGCGACCTCCTCAACCACCCGGCGACGGCAAGCGCGACCTCCTCAACCACCGGACCCGGTGAGGGCGGCGCGGAGGCGAACGGGGTCGACGCGCCAGAAGTCGTGCTGCCGGCCGTCGACGAACGTCACCGGGACCTCGTCCCCGAACCGGCGCCGGAGCTCGGGTTCGTGGTCGATCGACACCTCGACGTACGACTCACCCAGGTCGGCACACACCTGCTGGACGACGGCCCGCGCGTCGTCGCAGAGGTGACAGCCCGGCCTGCTGTAGAGCGTCACCCGGGGCCGGGTCGCGGGAGGTCGGGTCACGGGGGGTTCGGTCACGGGGGGTTCGGTCACTCGAGCAGCCCCAGGGAACGGCGGCGCTCCATGCCGCGGAGACGACCCTTCTGCACCTTGCCGGTCACGGTCAGCGGCAGCTCGTCGACGATCTCGATGCGTGAGGGCTGCTTGAAGCGAGCCAGGCGTACGGCGCAGTGGTCTCGGACCGCGGCGACGACCTCGTCGTCCTTCGCGTGGTCGACCGAGCGGACGTAGGCGACCACCGCCTCACCGGTCGCGGCGTCCTCGACGCCGATCACCGCCGCTTCGGCGACCGACGGCACCTCGCGGATGACGTCCTCGACCTCGATCGGGTAGACGTTGAAGCCCGACACGATCACGAGCTCCTTGATGCGGTCGACGAGGAACAGGTCTCCGGACCCGTCGAGGTAGCCCACGTCGCCGGTGGCCCACCAGCCGTCCTCGTCGGGGCCGCCGTCGCCGTCGGGCCAGTAGCCGCTGAACATGTTCTCGCCGCGGACCCAGATCTCGCCCGGGTCGCCCCCCTCGGGGACGTTGCCGAACTCGTCGAGCACCTTGATCTCGACGCCGGGCAGGGCGGCGCCCACCGAGCCGGGCTGGAAGGCCCGGCTGCACAGCGTGCTGGTGACGATGGGCGCCGCCTCGGTCAGCCCGTAGCCCTGGTGCACCGCGACGCCGGTCGCGTCGGTGAACCGCTCGATCAGCTCCGGTGACAGCGGCGCCGAGCCGGAGAGCATCAGGCGCACCGGTCCGAGCCGCTCACGCAGATGCTCCTCGGGCAGCCAGTAGGCGAAGACCGGCGGTGCCACCGGCACGACGCTGACCGCCTCGTCGTCGATCACGTCGAGCGTCGCCTGGGGGTCGAATCGTTCGACCAGCACGAGCTTGGCACGGTGGCGCAGGACGCTGCCGAGGACGGCGTTCAGTCCGTAGACGTGGAACAGCGGGAGCACGCCCAGGACGACGTCGTCGCCGTGGATCATCGGGGGGTCGACGCGTGCGGCCTGGTCGATGTTGGCGACCAGCGCGCGGTGGGTGAGCATGGCCGCGCGGGGACGGCCCGACGTACCACTGGTGTAGAGCAGGCAGGCCAGCTTCTCGGGGTCGGGCAGCGGCGGCACCGGCCGGGAGACCGCCGCCCGGAGCGCGTCGTACGTCTGCTCGTCCGGGCCCGGCCTCGCCCCCACGACGTAGACGTGCGGGTCGTGCGAGCGCTCGACGATCCCGGGGTCGAGCTCGCCCGTCTCACCCGCCCGCGCGGCGCGCACCAGGTCGACGGCCTGGCGTACGGCGTCGATCGTCTCCTCGTCGGCGACCACGATCCGGGAGCCGGAGTCGGCGATCATCCGGCCCAGCTCACCCGACGTGGCCCGCGGGTTCACGGGTACGGCGACCACCTGCGCGCGCAGCACCCCGAGGTACGCCGTCACGAACTCGATGCGGTTGCCCAGTGCGAGCAGCACCCGCTGGCCGGCCACCAGCCCGGCGGCGCCCAGGCCGGTCGCCACGCGGGCGACCTCGTCCTCGAGCTCTCCCCACGTGATGCTGCGCCCGGCTGCCTCCACCACGGCCAGCGCATCGGGACGATCCGCTGCCGCCTCGGCCACGAGCGAGGAGACGTCGTGGGTGGCGGGCATGGGGGCGATGATCCCACAGGCGGCTCCGAGCGCTCCCCGTTAGTCTGGCCGCGTGACTCCCGAGAAGAGCCGCAAGCCGCTGAACCTCAAGCAGCGCTCGACTCTTGCCGGCGAGGCGGCCGCGGCGGCGGCCGAGGTCGAGAAGGCGCTCACCACGCCCGCGGACCCCGTCCGGGCGGCGTTCTTCGACGTCGACAACACCCTCATGCAGGGGGCGAGCATCTTCCACCTCGCCCGCGGCCTCCATCGCCGGCAGTTCTTCACGACCCGCGAGATCCTCTCGGCCGCCTGGAAGCAGGTCTACTTCCGCGTGGTCGGGGTCGAGGACCCCGGCCACGTCGCGCAGACACGGGCCTCCGCACTGTCCTTCATCTCGGGCCACACCGTCGCCGAGCTCGAGGCGCTCGGGGAGGAGATCTTCGACGAGGCCATGGCCCACCGCATCTGGCCGGGCACCCGGGCCCTGGCCCAGATGCACCTCGACGACGGCCAGCGGGTCTGGCTGGTGACCGCCGCGCCGATCGAGATCGCCCAGATCATCGCCCGCCGCCTCGGCCTCACCGGCGCTCTCGGCACCGTGGCCGAGCACGAGAACGGCGTCTACACCGGCCGGCTCGTCGGCGAGATGCTCCACGGCCCGGCCAAGGCGGAGGCGATCAAGGCGCTGGCGGCGCGCGAGGGGCTCGACCTGGCCGCCTGCTCGGCGTACTCCGACTCCTACAACGACCTCACCATGCTCTCCCTGGTCGGCGACCCGTGCGCGGTCAACCCCGACGCCCGGCTGCGGGCCTACGCCAAGCACGAGGGATGGCGGATCCGGGACTACCGCACCGGGCGCAAGGCGGCCCGGGCCGGACTGGTCACG
>JBAUWD010000571.1:0-3164 GCA_049583575.1 Nocardioides sp. | reverse complement strand
CCGCGACTTCGCGTGCGGCGAGCCCGGATGCACCCTGCGCCAGGCGGTGGTCGCGCCGCTCACCGTGGAGGACACCGTCGTCGGCACCCTCCAGGCCTTCACGCCGACGGCGTCGGCCGGGCTGGTGCGGGCGACCGACGAGGTCGCGCGCTGGGTGTCGGGACAGCTGGAGCTCGCCGAGCTCGACGTCGCCCGTACGTCGCGGATGGAGGCGGAGGTGCGGGCGCTCCGCGCCCAGATCTCGCCGCACTTCGTCTACAACGCACTGAACACGATCGCGTCGTTCATCCGCACCGACCCCGGCCGTGCGCGCGAGCTGCTCCTCGAGTTCGCCGACTTCACCCGTCACTCGTTCCAGCGCGCCGGCAGCTACACCACCCTCGAGGACGAGCTCCGGTCGATCGAGCGCTACCTGTCGCTGGAGCAGGCGCGGTTCGGCGACCGGCTCGCGGTGATGCTCCGGATCGCGCCGGAGGTGCTCGGCGTCAGCATCCCGGTGCTGTCACTGCAGCCCCTGGTGGAGAACGGCGTGCGCCACGGTCTGGCGAACAAGGACGCCCCGGGCACGATCACGATCCTGGCCGAGGACAACGACTACGAGGCCGTGATCACCGTCGAGGACGACGGCGTGGGCGAGGACCCCGAACGGGTCCGGCTCGCCCTGGCCGGCGACGAGTCGATGGACTCGATCGGGCTGGGCAACGTCGACGAGCGACTCCGCTCGGCCTTCGGGGACGAGTACGGCCTGGTCGTCGAGACCGCCCCCGGCGCCGGCACCAAGGTGACCGTCCGGGTGCCGAAGTTCGCGTCCGGGGTGCGCGCATGAGCGGATCGAGCGGGCACCGTGGGTGACGCGCTGCTGACGGTCATGGCGGTCGACGACGAGCCGCCGGCCCTCGACGAGCTGGCCTTCCTCCTCGGCCGCGACGAGCGGGTCGGCGAGGTCCTGACGTGCGGCTCGGCCACCGAGGCCCTGCGCCTCCTGCGCAGCGAGCCGGTCGACGTCGTGCTGCTCGACATCGCGATGCCCGGGCTGAGCGGGCTCGAGCTGGCCGAGGTGCTCGGGCGGTTCCGCCAGCCGCCGGCGGTGGTCTTCGTGACCGCCCACCAGCACCACGCGGTCGACGCCTTCGACCTCCACGCGGTCGACTACCTGCTCAAGCCGGTGCACGAGGAGCGGCTGCGCGAGGCGATCCGCCGCGTCCGCGACGACGTCGCCACGCTCGACCCCGACGAGCACGTGCCGGTGGAGCTCGGCGGCGTCACCCGCTTCGTACGACGGTCCGACGTGCGCTACGCGTCGGCCCAGGGCGACTACGTCCGGTTGCACACCGCGACGGAGGACCCCCTGGTCCGGATCGCGCTCGGCGCACTCGAGCAGCGGTGGGCCGACGCGGGCTTCGTCCGTATCCACCGCAGCATCCTCGTCGCGCTGGCCCACGTGGAGGAGGTGCGACTGGGCTCGGGTCGTCCGACGGTCGTGGTCGACGGGGTCGAGCTCCCGGTCAGCCGCCGCCACGTGCCCGACGTACGCGGCCTGCTCCGCCTCTCACGGACCGACGAGCCGTGACCGACGAGCCGCTCGCACGCGTCCGGATCACCAGCCCGCGCACCGTCGCCGCCGGCGCCCGGGCCCGGCGCTCCAACGCCTCGGAGATCGATGCGCTGACCCGGCTGGGTGAGGTCTACGTGCAGAGCCTGATGCGCGCCCAGCTCCGGCTGGCGGCGTACGTCGTGATCGCGCTGGGGGTGAGCCTGGGCGGCCTGCCCCTGGTCTTCCGGCTGCTGCCGGTCGGCCGGGTGCATCTCCTCGGCGTGCCGCTGACCTGGCTGCTGCTCGGTGTCGTGGTCTACCCCTGGCTGCTGATGCTCGGGTGGTGGTACGTGCGACGTGCGGAGCGCAACGAGGCCGCGTTCGAGGACCTGGTCGAGAGGCCCGAGCAGCCATGAGAGCCCTGATCGCGCTGCTGGCCGTCGCCGTGGTGGCGGCGTCCACCCTCGCCATCGGCGCCTTCGGGCTCCGGGTCTCGCGCACGACCAGCGACTTCTTCGTGGCCTCGCGTCGAGTCGGACCCTTCCTCAACGCCTCGGCGATCGGCGGTGAGTACCTCTCCGCCGCGTCGTTCCTCGGGGTCGCCGGCCTCGTGCTCGCGCGCGGGGTCGACATGCTGTGGTACCCGATCGGCTGGACCGCCGGCTACCTCCTGCTGCTGGTGTTCGTGGCCGCGCCGCTGCGCCGTTCCGGGGCCTACACGCTCCCCGACTTCGCGGAGTTCCGGGTCGAGTCACTCGCGGCGCGGCAGGTGGCGAGCTGGCTGGTGTGCGTGATCGGCGCGCTCTACCTGGTGCCGCAGTTCCAGGGGGCCGGCCTCACCCTCAGCGCGCTCACCGGCGCACCCACCTGGGTGGGTGCGGCGCTCGTCGCGTCGGTCGTGCTCCTCAACGTGGTGGCCGGCGGCATGCGCAGCATCACGCTGGTCCAGGCCTTCCAGTACTGGCTGAAGCTCTGCGCCCTGCTCGTGCCGCTGCTGGTGCTGTGGTTGACCTGGCGAGGCGACGGGTCGTCGTCCCGCCATCTCCACGCGGCCGACTGGGTGGAGCCGCTGCAGGGCCCCCACGCGACGTACCTCACGTACTCGCTCATCGTCGCGACGTTCCTCGGCACCATGGGGCTGCCCCACGTCGTCGTGCGCTTCTACACCAACCCCGACGGCCGCTCCGCTCGTCGTACCACGGTGGGGGTGCTGGCGATGCTGAGCGTCTTCTACCTCATGCCGACGGCGTACGGCGTGCTCGGCCGCATCTACGCCTCCGACCTCGTCGCCTCCGGGAGGACGGACTCGGTCGTGCTGACGCTGCCCGACCGGATGCTCGGCGGGTCGGCCGCGATCGTGCTCACCGCGCTGCTCGGCGCCGGTGCGTTCGCGGCCTTCCTGTCGACGTCCTCCGGACTGGTCGTCTCGATCAGCGGCGTCCTCAGCCAGGACCTGCTGAGCCGCCGCTTCGACGCGGTCACGGCGTTCCGGTTCGGCGGGGTGTTCGCGGCCGCGCGCACCCTCGGCCTCGCCCTCGGCACCCAGGGCCTGCCGGTCGCCCACGCGGTCGAGCTGGCGTTCGCGGTGGCGGCGTCGACCTTCTGCCCGCTGCTGCTGCTCGGCATCTGG
>JBAUWD010000570.1:0-3091 GCA_049583575.1 Nocardioides sp. | reverse complement strand
GCTGTCTGCGGCCGCCCTGGGCGACCTGGGCACCCAGTTCGGCACCGCGGACCCGCGCTGGGCCGGGGCGTCGGGGGCGGATCTGCTCGCCGAGACGGCGCGACGGGTGCGCGCGCTCCACCCCCAGCACGTGGGCCAGCAGCACCTGCGCGTCGTGGTCGGCAGACTCGACGCCCGCTGCCCGCAGGCGATCCGCCGCGCCGTCAACGAGCGAGCGTCGTGCGGCCACCTCAGGCCTCGACGGCCTCGAGCCTGGCCGTGAGGTCGGCGTCGAGGCACGAGTCGATCACCGGCTGCAGGGCGCCGCCGAGGATCTGGTCGAGGTGGTAGGCCTTGTAGCCCGTGCGGTGGTCGGAGAGGCGGTTCTCCGGGAAGTTGTAGGTGCGGATGCGCTCGGAGCGGTCGACCGTGCGGACCTGGGTACGCCGCGCCGCGCTGGCCTCGGCGTCCGCTGCGTCCTGCGCCGCCGCGAGGAGCCGCGCCCGCAGGATGCGCAGGGCCTGCTCCTTGTTCTGCAGCTGGCTCTTCTCGTTCTGGCAGCTCACCACGATCCCGGTCGGGACATGGGTGATCCGGACCGCGGAGTCGGTGGTGTTCACGCTCTGACCGCCCGGCCCGCTGCTCCGGAAGACGTCGACGCGCAGGTCGTGGTCGTCGATCTGGACGTCGACCTCCTCCGCCTCGGGGAGCACGAGCACGCCGGCTGCACTGGTGTGCACGCGGCCCTGGGACTCGGTCACCGGCACCCGCTGGACGCGATGCACGCCACCCTCGAACTTCAAGAGCCCGTACGGCGCGTGCCCCGGCTCGACCGCCCCGCGGGCCTTGACCGCCAGGGTGACCGACTTGTAGCCACCGAGCTCGGACTCGGTCGCATCGAGGATCTCGGTGGCCCAGCCACGGGTCTCGGCGTACCGGGTGTACATGCGCAGGAGGTCGCCGGCGAACAACGCCGACTCCTCGCCGCCCTCACCGGACTTGATCTCGAGGATCGCGTCCTTGTCGTCGGTCGGGTCGCGGGGCACGAGCAGGCGGCGGAGGCGCTCCTCGGCCGCCTCGCGGTGGGACTCCAGCGCATCCGCCTCGGGCCCGAAGGTCGGGTCCTCGGCGGCGAGCTCCCGCGCGGCGGCGAGGTCCTCGCCCGCCCGCGTCCAGTCGCGCCAGGCCCCGATGACCGCGCTCAGCTCGGCGTACCGCTGGTTGAGCCGCTTGGCGAGACGCGGGTCGGCATGGGTCTCGGGCAGGGCGAGGCGCGTCTCGAGCTCGGCGTGCTCGGCGAGCAGCCCTTCCACCGCCTCGAACATGGTGCTCCCGTTCCGTCCGGTCGAGAGTGGCCCCGACCACCAGTGTGTGGACAAGCAACGACGCCGGCCCGATGGAGCGGGCCGGCGTCGCGAGGAGCTACTTGGAGTCCGCGGTCTCGGCGGGCTCGTCCTTCTTGGCCATCTTGGCGTAGCGGGCCTCGAAGCGGGCGACGCGGCCGCCGGTGTCGAGGATCTTCTGCTTGCCGGTGTAGAACGGGTGGCAGTTCGAGCAGACGTCGGAGTGGATGACGCCGTTCGCCGCCGTGCTGCGCGTGGTGAACGTCGCGCCGCAGGCGCAGGTCACCTCGGTCAGCCGGTAGTCCGGGTGGATGTCCTTCTTCATGGTTTCCTTTCGCAGCCGCCGGGTCGCCTCCGCTGCGTGCGGTCGGCGTGAACCGGAGCCAAGGGGCGATTTCGAGACGGTCGCCGGGCGACCTCCTCGATCCAAGGATTGTGCCACCACGTGCAACACCGGAGGTAATCCGGATGTTCCGCCGCTCGGGCTCGCCTCGTCGGTCGGGCTTGCCGGGACCAGGGTCGCTGCCTCAGGCACCGCCACCGGACCTCGACGCGCTCACGCGTCGCCGCTCGGCTCAGGCGTCGTCTTCTGCACCTGCATGAGGAACTCGATGTTGGTCTGCGTCTTCTTCAAGCGGCCGAGCAGCAGCTCCAGCGCCTGCTGGCCGTCGAGCCCGGAGAGCACGCGCCGCAGCTTCCAGACGATCGCGAGCTCCTCCTTGCTCATCAGGAGCTCCTCGCGGCGGGTGCCGCTCTGGACGGCGTCGATGGCCGGGAAGAGCCGCTTGTCCGCGAAGTCGCGGCGCAGGCGGATCTCCATGTTGCCGGTGCCCTTGAACTCCTCGAAGATCACCTCGTCCATCTTCGAGCCGCTCTCGATGAGGGCGGTCGCCAGGATGGTCAGCGAGCCGCCGTTCTCGATGTTGCGGGCAGCGCCGAAGAAGCGCTTCGGCGGGTACAGCGCCGCGGAGTCCACGCCACCGGAGAGGATCCGGCCGGACGCCGGGGCGGCGAGGTTGTAGGCCCGGCCGAGGCGGGTGATGCCGTCGAGCAGGACGACGACGTCGTGGCCGAGCTCGACGAGGCGCTTGGCGCGCTCGATCGCGAGCTCGGCGACGATCGTGTGATCGCTCGCCGGGCGGTCGAAGGTCGACGAGATGACCTCGCCCTTGGTCGACCGCTCGAAGTCGGTCACCTCCTCGGGGCGCTCGTCGACCAGGACGACCATCAGGTGGCACTCGGGGTTGTTGGTCATGATCGAGCTGGCGATGGACTGCATGATCATGGTCTTGCCGGCCTTGGACGGCGAGACGATCAGGCCGCGCTGCCCCTTGCCGATCGGGGCCGCGATGTCGATCATCCGCCCGATCAGGTTGCCGGGCTCGGTCTCGAGGCGCAGCCGCTCGCTCGGGTACAGCGGCGTGAGCTTGGCGAACTCGATGCGGTGCTTGGCGGTCTCGGGGTCGGCGCCGTTCACCGAGTCGATGCGCACCATCGGGTTGAACTTCTCCTTGCGCTCGCCCTCGCGGGGCTGGCGCACCTGGCCGACGATCGCGTCACCGCGGCGCAGGCCGTACTTGCGCACCATCGACAAGGAGACGTAGACGTCCTCGGTGCCGGGCAGGTAGCCGCTGGTGCGGACGAAGGCGTAGTTGTCGAGGACGTCGAGGATGCCCGCGGCCGGCGTGAGGACGTCGTCCTCGAGGATCGTGGTGTCCGGCTCGTTGCGCTGGCTGCCGGCGCTTCCCGCCGCGCGGCCGGCGCCGGTG
>JBAUWD010000569.1:0-4144 GCA_049583575.1 Nocardioides sp. | reverse complement strand
GCACGACCGCGATGCTCGCGTCGACCGTGAGCCGGCCGCCCGACGTGCTGCGTGATGCCGTGTCCCGCCTGGCCGCCGACGTGGCGGACAGCGAGAGGGGGGCGTCCGCGGACCCGGTCGCGCGTCTGGTGGGGATCCACCTCGAGGGCCCGTTCCTGTCCGTGGTGCGCCGCGGGGCCCACGAGGAGACCGCCCTCCGGGACCCCGACCCCGCCGAGGTCGACCGACTGCTCGAGGCCGGTGCCGGCCGGATCCGCGCCATCACCGTCGCCCCGGAGCTCCCGGGCGCCCTCGAGCTGGTGGGTCGACTGGTCGCGGCCGGCATCACGGTCGCGGTCGGCCACACCGACGCCGACGCGGACACGGTACGACGCGCCGTCGACGCCGGCGCGACCGCCGTGACGCACACGTTCAACGCGATGAGCCCGCTGCACCACCGGCGGCCCGGGGCGGTCGGCATGGCGATGGATCTGTCCTCGCTCACCTGCGAGCTGATCCTCGACCTGGTGCACGTCGACCCGGTGGCCGCCCGTGCCCTGGTGCACGCCGCGGGTCCCGGGCGCGTCTGCCTGGTCACCGACGCGATGGCCGCCACCGGCATGAGCGACGGTCGCTACGAGCTCGGCGGACTGGTGGTCGACGTGGTCGAGGGCCGGGCCCGCGTCAACGGCACCAACACGCTGGCCGGCAGCACCCTGACCATGGATGTCGCGGTCGCCAACGCGGTGGCGCACCTGCGCCTCGACGTACCGACCGCGGTCGCGATGGCGACCTCGGTGCCGGCCGGTCTGCTGTCCGACCTCGACGTCGGCCGGCTCCACGTCGGTGGGCCGGCCGACATGGTCCGCCTGGACGACCACGCCAGGCTGCGCGACGTGTGGATCTCGGGACGGCACGTCGACGACGTATCAGAGGAGGTGACCGGCGTCCGCTGAGTCCGCTCGGCCGACGACACGACCAGCACCACTCGACCGATCCAGCATCACACCCAGGGAGGTAGCCCGTGTTCCAGGCACTGATCTTGGCCCTGTGGGCGACGTTCTGCATCTACGACACCCTCGGCCCCACCTTCATCTACGCCGGCCGGCCACTCATCGCCGGCACCGTGGCCGGCATGATCGTCGGCGACGTGAACCTCGGCCTCGCCATCGGCGGCACGCTCGAGCTCACCGCGCTCGGCGTCTACACCTACGGCGGCGCCACGATTCCCGACTACCCGACCGGCGCCATCGTCGGCGTCGCCCTCGCGGAGGCGACGAGCGGCGATCTCGCCAGCAAGCTGGCGATCGGCCTGACCATCGGCATCCCCGCCGCGGTCCTGCTCTCGGCGCTGGACCCGATCGGCCGGTTCCTGCCGACGTTCTGGATCCACGCCGCCGACGGGGCGGCGGTGCAGGGCGACTCCAGACGGCTCACCCTGCTCCACTGGACGGCCTTCATCCCCTGGGGTCTGGTCAGGTTCATCCCGACCTTCGTGGCGGTCCAGGCGGGCCGCAGCGCGGTCAGCAACATCCAGGACGCGATCCCCGACGGGTTCACCCAGGGGATGACGCTGGTCGGCGGCATGCTGCCGGCAGTGGGGTTCGCGATGCTCCTGCGGATCATGCCGGTGAGCCGCTACTGGTACATGCTCACGATCGGCTTCGTCCTCTTCGCCTATCTCCAGGTGCCGCTCCAGGGCATCGCGATCTTCGGTGTCGGCATCGCCGCGATCTTCATGGCCCTGCGCTACGGCAACCGACCGGGAACCCCGGGAACCCAGGAGGCAGCTCATGTCTGAGACCACGACCACCGTCGACCCGCCGGCCGCGACGCCGGCCGGCGTGCTGACCAAGCACGACCTGAACAGGTCGTTCTGGCGGATGTTCTTCTCCTTCCAGATCTCGTGGAACTACGAGCGGATGCAGGCGCTGGGCTTCTGCTGGGCGATGCAGCCCGCGCTCCGCAAGATCTACCCGGACGACGACGAGTACGCCGAGGGTCTGCAACGCCATCTGTCCTTCTTCAACACCAGCCCGATCATCGGTGCGCCGCTGATCGTGGGGTCCGCGATCGCCATGGAGGAGGCGCACGCGCAGTCCAGCGCCGAGGGCGTGAAGGTCGGCCTGATGGGGCCGATGGCCGGCGTGGGGGACTCGCTGACCTTCGCGCTGTACAACAGCATCATCTTCACGATCGCCGCGAACTGGGCGATCCAGGGGAAGATGCTCGGCTTCTGGTTCGCCTGCGTGATGGTCCTCGTCCCCTACCTCCTGGTACGCCGGTGGCAGTTCTTCTTCGCCTACCGGCAGGGGAAGAACCTCGCCCAGCAGATGGCCAGTGGTGCGCTGGAGCGCCTCAGCGAGGCCGCGACGATCCTCGGCCTCGTCGTGCTCGGCGGGTTCATCCCGTCGATCGTGAAGCTGTGGACGACGCTCACCTATCACCAGACGGTCACCGTGCAGGGCAAGAGCGTCCAGCAGAAGGTGCCGGTGCAGACCCAGCTGGACCAGGTCGTGCCCTACCTGATGCCGGTGGTGCTGACGGGCCTCATCTACTGGCTGATGAAGAAGTTCAACCTGCACCCGCTGTGGGCGATCGTGATCGTCTTCGCGCTCGGGTTGGCGCTGGGCTGGAGGGGCTGGTTCACCAACGTGGCCCCGGCTCCGGCGTCGCCGTGAGCGAGGAGGCCGCCACGGAGGTGATGGCACTGGTGGTGCTGGTCGGGCACGGCGGCTTCCCGCAGGGCGTGCTCGACGGCGCCGAGCTCATCATGGGCTCCCAGCAGGGCCTCCATGCGGTGGGGCTGCGACCCGAGCAGGACCCCGGCGAGGTCGTCGAGGCCGTGCGCGAGCTGCAGGCGGCAGCGGCGGGCGACCCGCCGCTGCTGCTGCTCGTCGACCTCTTCGGCGGCAGTCCCGGCAACGCCACGGCGTCGCTGTTGCAGGAGCCCGGAGTGGAGATGGTCACCGGCCTCAACCTGCCGATGACGCTCGAGGTCCTCAACCGGCGCCGCAAGGCGGGGGCGGACGTCGCCGCGCTCGCGTCGTACGCCGTCGCCGCGGGGACCGCGGGCGTCGTCGACGTAGGTGCGAAGCTGCGCTCGTGACCGAGGACAGCCGGTCAGCCGGGCTCGCGTCGGGCGTGCATCAGCACCTCGTAGCGGTCGCCGCGATAGACCGACGAGGCGAACTCCAGCACCGCGCCGTCGGCGTCCCGGGTCGTCCGCTCGATCCGGAACGCCGGCCGGCCGGGCTCCGTCTCCAGCAGCCCGGCGTCCTCGGGGGTGAGGTCGACGACCGTCACCCGCTGGGTCGCCTCGGCGATGCGTACGCCGTACCGGGTCTCGAAGAGCTCGTAGAGGCTGCCGTGTTCGAGGCCCGCGTGCACCAGCCCGGGGAACCTGCGGGCGGGCAGGTGGGTCTGCTCGGACGCCATCGGCTCGGCGTCGGCGGTGCGGACCCGTCGGATCCGGATCACCCGCGAGGTCGCCGAGATCTCGAGGCGGGCCGCGAGGTCGACGCCGGCACGGATCTCCTCGACCCCGAGCAGGCGGGAGCCGGGCTCGAGACCGCGCGCGTGCATGTCCTCGGTGAACGACGTGAGGTGCTCGGTGTGGGCGAACCTGCGCTCGGCCACGAACGTGCCTCGGCCGCGATGACGGTAGACCAGTCCACGCTGGGCCAGCCGGTCCAGCTGGAGGCGCACCGTCATCCGGGCGACCCCGAAGTTCTCGGCGAGGTCGCGCTCGCTGGGGATTGGGGTCCCGGGTGGCAGCTCGGCGACCCACGCCTCGAAGATCTCCTGCAGCCGGGCACCCTTGGCGCCGGTGGGAGGCATGTCCTCGGCCGGCTCCAGGTCGCCGGGTCGGAGCGGCTGGGCTCCTCGGCTGGTCACCGGTCGAGGGTAGCCAACGCCGTCCGTCTCCGGCGCGAACTCCGAGTCGACCCGACCACGCGACCACGAAGGAGCGACCCGAGATGACACAGGCCCCGGACAGCGAGCGGCTGGCGCGACTGGCCACCGAGGCGGTCCGCCCCGAGCTGCACGACCTCGACCTGCGCAGCACGGCCGACCTCGTGCGGCTGGCGCTCGACGAGCAGCGAGCCGTCGAGGCCGCGCTCGAGCAGGCCGCGCCCGCTCTGGCGGAGGCCGTCGACGCGGT
>JBAUWD010000568.1:0-10335 GCA_049583575.1 Nocardioides sp. | reverse complement strand
GGCCGTGGTCGGTCGGCTGGGCCGCGTGTCCGGCCCGGTCGCGGGGGCGTCCCGGCGGCTGGAGATGATGTGGTTCGGGCAGCAGCAGGCGCCTGGTTGGCTCGACGCCCGGTGGTCCGCGCCCGTGGGGCACTCGGGGTGGAAGGAGCTGGCGACATGAGCGTGCCGTCCCGCGTGGCCATCACCGGCGGCTCCGGGTTCCTCGGCTGGCACACCGCGTGCCGGCTCCGTGCGACGCGGGCCGTCGAGCCCGTCCTCCTCGGGCGCGCGGCGTTCGCCACCCCCGGTGCGCTGCGAGAGGCGCTCGCCGAGGTCGACACCGTCGTGCACCTCGCCGGTGTCAACCGCGCCGAGTCCGACCGGGCGGTCGAGGAGGGCAACGTCGAGCTGGCCCGGGCCCTGGCATCGGCGCTCGGCGAGCGTCCGGTCCACGTGGTCTTCGCCGACTCCGTGCAGAGCGAGCTCGACAACCCCTACGGTCGGGGCAAGCGACGGGCCGCGGAGCTGCTCGGCGAGCTGCCCGGCACGCTGTCCGACGTGGTGCTCCCCAACCTGTTCGGCGAGCACGGGCGACCGGCGTACAACTCCTTCGTCGCGACCTTCTGCCACGAGGTGGCCGCCGGGCGCCGGCCGCACGTGACCGACGACCGGGAGGTCCGGTTGCTGCACGCCCAGGACGCCGCAGAGGTCCTCATCGACGCCGCGAGCGCCCGTGCGGACGCCGTGCTCCGACCCGCGGGCGAACCCCACGGCATCGGCGAGGTGCTCGACCGGCTGGTCGGCTTCCACGCGACGTACGCCGGGTCGGGCGAGCTGCCCGACCTGTCGACGAGGTTCGCGGTGGATCTGTTCAACACCTACCGCTCCCACCTGTTCCCTCAGCAGTTCCCGATCTCCGCAGCCGTCCACCACGACGAGCGGGGAGACCTGTTCGAGACGGCGAGGTCGCACGGCGGCACGGGACAGGTCTTCGTGTCGTCCACGCGGCCCGGGCACACCCGCGGAGACCACTACCATCTGCGCAAGGTCGAGCGGTTCTTCGTGATCGCGGGCGAGGCGGAGATCTCACTTCGTCGTCTCCTCCACGACGACGTGGTGACCTTCCGGCTCTCGGGCGAGCAGCCGTCGTTCGTGGACATGCCCACGATGTGGGTGCACAACATCCGCAACGTCGGCGAGGGCGAGCTGCTCACGTTGTTCTGGGCCGACCAGCTGCTCGACGCCGACCGCCCGGACCAGTATCCCGAGAAGGTGACCCGATGAAGGTGATGACGATCGTCGGGACCCGCCCCGAGATCATCCGGCTGTCCCGGGTGATCGCCCGGCTCGAGGCGACGCCGGGCGTCGAGCACGTGCTCGTCCACACCGGGCAGAACTACGACCACGGCCTGAGCCAGGTCTTCTTCGACGACCTCGCGCTCCGGGCGCCCGGCCACCACCTCGGCGTCGACCCGAGCAGCCTCGGCAGCGTGCTCGGTGGCGTGCTGGTGGCGACCGAGCGGGTGCTGCTCGAGGAGCGGCCCGACGCCGTGCTCGTGCTCGGTGACACGAACTCCTCCATCGCCGCGGTGATCGCGAAGCGGATGCGCATCCCGACGTACCACATGGAGGCGGGCAACCGCTGCTTCGACGAGAACGTCCCGGAGGAGACCAACCGCCGCCTCGTCGACCACGTCGCCGACTTCAACCTCGCCTACACCGAGCACGCCAGGCGCAACCTCCTCGCCGAGGGGCTGCACCCGCGACGGGTCATCGTCACGGGGTCGCCCATGCGCGAGGTGCTCGACCACTACCGCCCGCAGATCGACGCCTCCGACGTCCTCGACCGGCTCGCTCTCACTCCCGCGTCGTACTTCCTGGTCTCGGCGCACCGCGAGGAGAACGTCGACGACCCCGATCGGCTGCGGCTGCTGCTGGCCTCCTTGGAGGCGGTCCGCAGTCGTTGGGACCTCCCCCTGGTCATCTCCACGCACCCGCGCACGCGCAAGCGGCTCGAGGCGCTCGGTGCGGACACCGCGGGCGACCGGCTCCGCTTCATGGAGCCGTTCGGCTTCCACGACTACAACCGCCTGCAGCTGTCCGCGGCCTGTGTCCTCTCCGACAGCGGCACCATCGCCGAGGAGTCGTCGATCCTCGGCTTCCCGGCGATCACCCTCCGCGACTCGATCGAGCGACCCGAGGCCCTCGACACGGGCTCGATCATCATGACCGGCCTCGACGCCACCGATGTCGTGGCCGCGGTCGAGACGGTGCTGGCCGACGGCCCCCGCGCCACCTCCCTGCCCGCGGGCTACGAGGTCACGGACACCAGCACCCGGGTCGTCCGGTTCGTCCTCTCGACCGCGGGCCGCCACCACGCCTGGGCAGGGATCCGCCGGTGACCGTTCGGCGTGTCCTGCTCAACGTCGGCAACCTGCGGAGCGGCGGTGGGCTCCAGGTCGGAGCCTCCTTCCTGGACGAACTCACGAGGCTCGCGATCACGGCGGAAGCGCGCGAGCGCTGGCCGTGGCTCGCGTTCGAGACGGTGGTCGAGGCTTCACCCGAGGTGGTCGCGAACACGACGACTGACCTGAGTGCGATGGACGTGCGGGTTGTCGACGGAAGTCCCGTGGCGGCCGTGCGCCGCGCGCTGGCTCGACACCCACCGTACGACGTCACCTTCACGATGTTCGGCCCTGACTACTCGCACCGTCGCAGCGCACGACGGATCGTGGGGTTCGCCGACGGCACAAGCCTGATCCCGGAGTACGCCGATCGTGCCACCGGCCCCGTGGGCAGAGCGAAGGGCGCTACCCGACGCCTGGTGTCGCGCACCGCCTTCCGAACAGCGGACCGGTTGGTCGTCGAGTCACCTCACCTTGTGGACGAGCTGCGCACGAGGTGGAGCATCTCGGTCCCGATCTCGCTGGTGCCCAACGTGGTCAACTCCGTCTTCTACGACGCCGACGCGCAGGAGAGCGTGAGCCTGCCGGCGCTCGCCTCACCGACGCTGTTCTTCCCGACCCGGGCGTATGCGCACAAGAACCTGCCGTTCCTCGGGCAGGTGGGGCTGGAGCTCCTGCGGCGGCACGGCCGTCGCCCCACCTTTGTGCTGACCTTGACCGACGCGGAGTGGGAGTGTCTGCCGACCGTGACCCGCGAGTTCAGCGCCAATCTCGGACCGGTCCATGTCCGCCAGTTGCCGTCCCTCTACCGCGCCAGCGACGCGGCGATCTTCCCCAGCCTGTTGGAAAGCCAGTCGGTTACGCCGCTGGAGGCGCTGGCGACGGGTTGCCCCCTGTTGGCCTCGGACCGCCCTTTCGTCCGCAGCGTCGTCGGTGAAGCTGCGTGGTACTTCGATCCGTGCGATCCCGTGTCCGCTGCGGACGCTGTGGACAGCATGGTCGGTGACCCACCCGAGCGCGCCCGCCGGCGCGATCTCGGTCTGGCGCTGATGGCCACGTGGCCGACGGCGAGCGCTCGTGCGGCCGCCTACCTCGACGTCATCACCGAGGAGCTGAACGTGGTTGCGGTTTCCGGCTCGGAGTGAGGATCCGGCGCCACGTCAGCGACCCAGGTCACGCTGGCTCTGCTCGTCTTGACGCGGGTCCAAGCCCCGAGTGGTCTCTGTCGTGGTGTCTTGGAACGCATCCAGTCGCGATCCCGTGATGCGGAGGAGCCACGCCGGTTGACGACTCGCTGCGATGCGCCGCGCCACCAGCAATGAGAGCGCCAAGAGGACTATCGGATACAGAGTTCCCTTGACGGCGCCCAAAGCATCAGAACGATAGGTATACGGCAGTGCGGCGACAAGGCACACGTACATGAACGACGTGGTCTTGAGCGACGGCCAGGTCCGGCTGGAGTATGCCCACCCTACGAGCCAGCCGATCCCCAGAGCCGCGAGCAGGACCCCGACGACGCCGAAGTTCAGGTAGGCCTCGGCAGGGACGCTGAAGCCGTACCCGGAGTTGGGGTCCGTCATGTGCAGGACCTGGTTCCTGAACACCGCTGATCCGCTGTGGTCACTGAGTCCCATGATGGGGCCCGAGACAAACGAGGGAACCATATGGATCAGCGCGTCAACATACGTCCGGCCGAACTGGTAGCTGACCTCCGAGGGCACCTTTCCGCTGACCGTTCCGAGCGTGTAGGAGACCGGGGACAGGTCCGTTGCCACCGCATGAAGTGGACTGTGCGAATCCTCGGCCCGCATGGCCCATTGACGGTAGGCAAGGACGGCGAGAGCAAAGACGGCAATTGCTATGAATGGCGCCACCGTTCTGCCGAGGCTCTGCTTCTTGCGCGTGAAGTAGAAGACCATGCACAGCATGGCAGCGATCGCTATGCCGCGACCCCCGTTGAGCGATGATCCCGTGATGAGCGCACCGATGAGGGCCCAGTCGACGATCGAGGACGCCCTTGTCCGGGACAGGTGCTGACGGGCGACGAGGATCAGCAGCACTGCTGGCAGCGTCAGGATCACCGCCCCCGCGTTGACGGAGTCAGAGACTTGGTACGTGGTTTGATTCAGCGCACGGGCTTGGGGACCGCTCAGTGCAGCATTCGCCACTCCGACAACCACCAGAAGGGCCGCCAGAGCCCTGCCCGCGAGACGGAGCAGCCTGGCCACGCTGCGAGTACCAGCGGGCGACTCGCCACGATGCGTGTCGCAAACGTGAGACGTCGTTCCACCGGAAAGGTGCACTCCGATGGCAACCCCGATGACAGAGACGGCGACAAGGCCTCCGGTTCGCGTCCCGTAGCTCGCGAGTGGGAAGCCCATCAGGGCATCGTTGTCGTGCAGAATCAGCCATGCCGGATACAGGGAAGAGAACGCAATGTACAACAGCGGAAAGCAGTAGGGCGCGAACGGATCGAAGACAGACGTGCGAGCCCACTGTCTGACGATCCCGGTTGCCATCGAAGCGATGGCGATCAAGCCGGCAACCATCAAAGAGAGAGTCGCACTCGACAACCCCCATGCAAGCGCAGACAGGGCCAAGGATGTGCCTATGAGTGCGGCACGCCGAAGGTGGAGATTGTTGAATCTGCGATTCAACGACAAATCTGCGACGCCTTCTTTCTGGACCGAGTCGGCTCTCACCATTGAGCGACTGCCTGTGCGGCCCGATGGTCCAGCGCGTGCCTTCGCGCGCCTGCCGATCCATGCCTTGTCCCGAGAGAAGTCACGTGGGAAGTCTCTCACGGGCCACTGCCACCCCACTCATGCTGGTGCGACGCCCGACGTGCGGGCTCGGGTCTGAGCGGTGGATGCGGACGGCCACACGACTGCCGACACCGTCGCAATAGCTCAACTACACTGCGCCAGTGTCAAGGTCCGTCTCGGACCGAGGAGATGTCGAGGAGATGTCGTGACGCCCCCGGTCGAGGTCCTGTACGTGTCGAGCGCCGCTACCGCAGCCGAGTTTGAGCGGATGAGCGAGCGGTTACGGCCCGGCGCGCAAGAGGTCACCTACGGAATGCCAGTGGCGTCTGTCAGGTTCCACCACCTCATCCAGGAAGGCCTGTTGGCGCAGGGCTGCCGAATTCACTCCATCGTCGGACGGAGCGCGTCGCGACGGTTCCACCGGGGTGCATGGTGGCCCGCGCGCCGAGAGATCGTCTCGGGGAGGCTGACCGTCGACCACCTGGCCTTCCCGAACCTGCCGGTTCTCAAGCAGATCTACGTCGCTCTCGGACTTGCCCGCGCGGCACTCGGGTGGCGTTGGAGGACCAGGCACGCGGAGGATCGGATGCTCGTGGTCGACGGTGCCTACGTCTCGGCGATGACAAGTGTTCTCCCGTGCCTGCGCGGGGCATCGTCTCTGGCAAGGATCGGGATCTTCGCGGACCTGTACTCGTACATGGCGGAGGTCGAGGACGCCAGCGGTCGAAGCGTCGGTCTCGCGCACTCTGCGGCTCGCCGGTCGGTAGCCAAGTCGCTGACCATGCTCGACGGCTACGTCGTGCTCACCGAGCAGATGGCAGACGTGCTGAACACCGAAGGTAAGCCCTACATCGTGATGGAAGGACTGGTGGACGCGGGCTCGGTGCCGCCAGACGCAGACGGTTCCGAGAAGAGCATCCATCCGACCGTGCTGTACGCCGGAGCGCTGCGCAAGGAGTACGGGCTCGAGGCGCTCGTCGAGGGTTTCCAGTCTTGGGATGAGGCGAGTGCGGAGCTCATCATCTACGGCCAGGGCGACTACGCTCCCGAACTCGCAGCCATCGCAGAGAGCGATCCCCGGATCAACTACCTGGGGGCGGTGTCGATCGCCGACGTGGCCGACGCGGAGCGGCGTGCCTGGCTCCTGGTCAATCCACGCCCGACCGAGCAGGAATTCACGAAGTACTCCTTCCCTTCCAAGAACATGGAGTACCTGGTGTCAGGCACGCCGGTACTCACGACTCGGCTACCGGGCATGCCGAGCGAGTACCTCGAGTATGTGCTGACCATCGATGAGCCGGGGCCAGACGGCATCAGACAGGCACTGGCCAAGGCGCTCGCCGAGGGTCGCGACGAGCTGTTGCGGCGTGGCGAGCGCGGACGCTCATTCGTCCTCGAGCGCAAGAACAACTCCCACCAGGCTTCCCGCATCCTGCAGCTCGCGCATGCGTCGGCGGCGTGATCCCAGGCATCATCGTGATCCTCGGGCGATGAGGCCGTCAGGTGGTAGCCGCACGAGCATCTGTGTTGTCGCGTTCCGGTGCTGGGCCTCTCAGCACGCTGATCCATGAGACGAAGGCCAGGACTGCTGCCGATATGGCAAGTGCGGTCTGGATCCCCGTCGCGGTTCCGAGGTACACCGCCGCCGTCCCCGTCGCCATGATCACGACGACCAGGTATACGCCGCGCATGGACGCGCTCACACCCGTACGACCAGTTGCCCGTAGCAACGCAATGGCTACCGTCCAGACCGAAAGCCCAACGAATTCCATAGCGATGTATGGCAACAGATGGCGGGCGCTGTTCCAAGTGGGACCCAGGACAAATGAGCCAGCACTTGCTGGGAGCAGCCACACCAGCGCGGCCCACAGCACCGAACAAGCTGCGAGACCGACGGACACGACTCCCATGAACCTGTGCGCGTGAGACCGTGACCGCCGGGTGATCTCCGCTACGGCACCGAGACCAACGGCAGCCAGGCCGACATTGATCGGGCTCATGAGCGTCGATGCGCCGCGCAGCGATCCGACCGTTGCAGGTGAGCAGATGGTGGCCACCAACAAGACCACCAGCAGGGGAGTCGCAGCTGCGGTCAGCGCGTCCATGGTCAGGTGACGACGACGCGGGTCCCGACCGAACCAGCTGAACGTCCCGCTCCACCACGGTCGACGCAGGCAATGCCGGATGCTCCCGAGTGCAAGCAATCCCCCCAGCACCCACCCGCCGGCAGCGCCGAGCACACCGACGCTGTCCCACGCGGCGCTGGCCATGAGCACGGCGAGTCCGGTACAGACCCAGACGAGGTCTGAGATCACAGCCCTTGCGGGAGTCGCCTGGGCGATGGCGACATAACGCGCGACATCCTGGACGACGAGGAACGGCAAGGCGCACGCCAGGAGGAGAAGCGTGGCGCGCAAAGTCGCCGAACCGCTCGCTAGGAGAGCTAGACCCCCGACGACCACGCCCGTGGCTGCTCCGGTGACGAGCGCCGCGGCAATCGAACGAGCGATCACCTCGTCGATCGCGCGATCGTCCGTTGCATGGGGCAAGTCGACGCTGAGCGGCACCCCGAGGTTGGCTCTCGCCAAGGCAAGCCCCACGGCCAGACAGCTGAAGCCGACTGCAAACGTGCCGAAGTCACTCGTGCTCAGCAACCGAGCCACGAGAATGACGAGCAGGAAGTTGCTCGCGCTGCTCAATGCTTGGTCGACGAATATCGCCAGACCTCGGCTGGGAGAGCGCGCTGGCGGACCAGTCACCAGATGACTAGCTGCCGGTGTTGATCATCCCGGCGCCGACCGTGACGCCGGTGGCCTCGTCGATCAGGATGAACGAGCCAGTGGTGCGGTTCTTCGAGTAGGGGTCGCACAGCAGCGGCACCGTGGTGCGCAGCTGGACGCGCCCGATCTCGTTGAGGCCGAGCTCCTTGGTGTCCTGGTCGCGGTGCAGGCTGTTGACGTCGAGGCGGTACTGGATGTCCTTGACCAGCGCCCGGCCCATGCGCGTCGTGTGCTTGATGGCGAGCTTCTGGCGCGGGCGCAGGGGCTCGTTGGTCATCCAGCACACCATGGCGTCGATGTCCTGGCTGGGGCGAGGAGCGTTCTTGACGCGGGCGATCATGTCGCCACGACTGACATCGACGTCGTCGGCGAGCCGCACGGTCACCGACATCGGCGGGAACGCCTCGCTGATCTCCTTGTCGAACAGGTCGATGCCCTCGATGGTCGACGTCATGCCGCTGGGCAGCACGACGACCTCGTCGCCCTGCTTCAGCACGCCGCCGGCGACCTGTCCGGCGTACCCGCGGTAGTCGTGGAACTCGTCCGACTTCGGGCGTACGACGTACTGCACCGGGAAGCGGGTGTCGACCAGGTCGCGGTCGGAGGCGACGTGGACGTGCTCGAGGTGGTGCATCAGCGTCGGGCCGTGGTACCACGGCGTCTTCTCCGAGCGGGTCACGACGTTGTCGCCCTTGAGCGCGGAGATCGGGATGACCTCGAGGTCGGGGATCGACAGCTTGGTGGCGAAGTTCGTGAACTCGTTGTGGATCCGCTCGTAGACCTGCTCGGACCAGTCGACGAGGTCCATCTTGTTGATCGCGAGCACGAGGTGGGGCACGCGCAGCAGCGACAGGAGTACGGCGTGCCGGCGGCTCTGCTCGGTCAGGCCCTGGCGGGCGTCGACCAGCACCAGGCCGAGGTCTGCGGTAGAGGCGCCGGTGACCATGTTGCGGGTGTACTGGATGTGGCCCGGCGTGTCGGCGATGATGAACTTCCGGGTCGGCGTCGCGAAGTAGCGGTAGGCGACGTCGATCGTGATGCCCTGCTCGCGCTCCGAGCGCAGTCCGTCGGTGAGCAGGGCGAGGTCGGTGTAGTCGTAGCCGCGCGAGTGGCTGGTCGCCTCGACGGCCTCGAGCTGGTCCTCGAAGATCGACTTCGAGTCGAGCAGCAGGCGGCCGATCAGCGTCGACTTGCCGTCGTCCACCGAACCGGCGGTGGCGAAGCGGAGGAGATCCATCGGACCACGCCCGTGGTGGGGCTCGGTCACCATCGACATCTCGGGCATCAGAAGTAGCCCTCCTTCTTCCGGTCCTCCATGGCTGCCTCGGAGAACCGGTCGTCGCCCCGGGTCGCGCCGCGCTCGGTGACGCGGGCGATGGCGATCTCGTCGATGACCTTGTCGAGGGTGTCGGCCTCGGACTCCACGGCACCGGTCAGGGTCAGGTCGCCGACGGTGCGGAAGCGCACGGTCTTCTCGACGACGTCCTCGCCTGGCCGGCAGGGGTTGTGCTCGCTCTCGGTCATCCACATGCCGTCGCGGTTGAACACCCGGCGGGTGTGGGCGAAGTAGATCGAGGGGAGCTCGACACCCTCCTGGCGCAGGTAGTGCCAGATGTCGAGCTCGGTCCAGTTGGACAGCGGGAAGACCCGCATGTGCTCGCCGCCGTGGAGCTTGCCGTTGTAGAGACCCCACAGCTCGGGGCGCTGCATCTTGGGGTCCCACTGGCCGAAGTCGTCGCGGTGGGAGTAGACGCGCTCCTTGGCGCGCGCCTTCTCCTCGTCGCGGCGCCCGCCGCCGAACATGGCGGTGAAGCCGTTCTCCTCGATGCAGTTGAGCAGGGTGCCCGTCTGCAGGCGGTTGCGGCTGGTCTTGCCGTCGTCGACCACGACGCCGTTCGCGATGGCGTCCTCGACGCTGGCCACGACCAGGCGTACGCCGAGCCGGCTGACCCAGTTGTCACGGCACTCGAGGACCTCCGGGAAGTCGTACCCGGTGTCGATCTGCACCAGCGGGAAGGGGATCTTGGCGGGGTAGAAGGCCTTCTCCGCCAGCCGCAGCATGACGATGGAGTCCTTGCCGCCGGAGAACATCAGTGCCGGCTTCTCGAACTCCGCCGCGGCCTCGCGGAAGATGTGGATCGACTCCGCCTCCAGCTGGTCGAGCTGACTCAGCTGATAGTCGACGTGGGTCGGTGGTGCACTCATGAAATGTGGGGGCCTCTCCTCGGGACAGCAGCCATCATGCTAACGGCCGGGGGGGCCCACCCCTAAACTCGGCGCGTGGCCGACAGCGCGAGCGCGGGCTCGGGGTCGGACCCCGGGCCGGTCACTCCGGCGCGGGGCGGGTCGACGGTCTGGCGGCGCGCCGCGGGCACGGCGTACGTCGAGTCGGCGGCCCGTCTGGGG
>JBAUWD010000567.1:0-5674 GCA_049583575.1 Nocardioides sp. | reverse complement strand
CCGGTGGTGACGGTGCCGGTCTTGTCGAGCACGATCGTGTCGACCGCGCGGGTCGACTCGAGCACCTGGGGGCCGCGGATCACGATGCCCAGCTGCGCACCGCGACCGGTGCCGACCATCAGCGCGGTCGGGGTGGCCAGCCCGAGGGCACACGGGCACGCGATGACCAGCACGGACACCGCAGCGCTGAACGCGTCGGTCGCGCTGCCGCCCCACGCCAGCCAGCCGACCAGGGTGAGCACGGCGATCACCAGGACCGTCGGCACGAACACCGAGGAGACGCGGTCGGCCAGCCGCTCGACGGGCGCCTTGGTGCGCTGCGCCTCCTCGACCAGGCGGGTGATCTGGGCCAGCTGCGTGTCGGCGCCGACGCGCGTGGCGCGGACGACGAGGCGTCCCGACGCATTGAGGGACGAGCCCACGACCTCGTCGCCGACGGCCACGTCGACGGGGAGGGGCTCACCGGTGAGCAGGGACAGGTCGACGGCAGAGGCGCCGTCCACCACCACGCCGTCGGTGGCGACCTTCTCGCCGGGCCGTACCACGAACCGGTCCCCGACCGAGAGCTGCTCGACCGGGACCAGCCGCTCGACCTCGCCGTCGATCCGGGTCACCTGCTTGGCTCCCAGCTCCATCAGCGAGCGCAGGGCGTCGCCGGCGCGCTGCTTGCTCCGCGACTCGGCGTACCGCCCGGCCAGCAGGAACGTCGTCACCACGGCCGCCGACTCGAGGTAGAGGTGGCCGGTGCCACGGACGACGGCCACGGCCGACCAGGTCCACGCGGCGACCGTGCCGAGGGAGACCAGCGTGTCCATGGTGCTGGCGCCGTGCCGGGCGTTGACGGCGGCCGCGCGGTGGAACGGCCATCCCGCTCCGAAGACCACGGTGGTCGCCAGCGCCAGCGACCACCACTCCCAGCCGGGCACCCGGGAGCCGGACCACGCCGCCCACGTCAGGACTGGCACGGAGAGGACCGCGGCGACCAGGAGCCGGGTCGACCGGGGCCGTGTCGTCTCGTCGGCTGCCTCGGCGGGCAGGGTGGCGTCGTAGCCGGCCTGCCGGACGGCGTCGACGAGGTCCTGCGGACCGAGGCGGGAGGGGAAGGTCACGTGCGCCTTCTCGGTCGCGTAGCTGACCGAGGCGGTGACCCCGTCGAGCTTGTTGAGCCTGCGCTCGATCCGGTGGGCGCACGAGGCGCACGTCATCCCCTCGATATCGAGGTCGAGGTCGAGAGTGGTGGGTGTGGTCGTGGGCGTGCTCATGATCAGGTCAGCCGGTAGCCGGCCTCCTCCACGGCACGTCGTACGGCGTCGTCGGTGAGCCGGGGCTCGGCGACCACGGTGAGAGCTCCGCTCTCGAGCACGACGTCGACGGTGCGGACACCGGGCAGCTCGGCGACCTCCTCGGTCACCGAGTCGACGCAGTGGCTGCAGGTCATGCCCGCCACGGTCCAGGTCTGGGACATCGCTCCTCCTCGGTCCGGTGCGGTCACGAGCGCACCAGCCGCGCGATCGCGGCCGATGCCTCGGTCAGCTTCTCGTCGGCGCCGACGCCGGTGCTCACGGCGTCGCGCACGCAGTGCGCCAGGTGGTCGTCGAGCAGGCCGAGCGCCACCGCCTGGAGCGCCTTGGTCATCGCCGAGACCTGGGTCAGGATGTCGATGCAGTACTGCTCCTCCTCGACCATGCGCTGCAGGCCGCGCGCCTGTCCCTCGATGCGCCGCAGGCGCTTGAGGACATCGTCCTTGGAGCTGAGGTAGCCCGGGTGGTCCATGGTCACATCATACCCCCTCGGGGTATTGCTGTCCCCTTTCGCCGAGTCGGCACATGACGACTCGGCGTGTTTCCCGTGCCTGTTTGCGCCGACTCGGCGTGTTTCCCGTGCCTGTTTGCGCCGACTCGGCGGGGACCGGTGGGTGGGCGCCGAGACACAGGGGGTACGCCGGTCGGTGACGATGGAGGCATGGAGGCCGACCTCACCCGTACGCCGGGCCGCTCTCCGGACCGGGAGCTGCGCCGGGACATCCGTCGCGTGACGTCGATCCTCGGCGAGACGCTGGCCCGGACCGAGGGTGACGAGCTGCTGACCCTCGTGGAGCAGGTGCGGGCGCACGCCAAGGACGGCCGGCTCGACGAGCTGCCCGACTTCGACCTGGCCACGATCACCCGCCTGGTGCGGGCGTTCACGGCGTACTTCCACCTGGCCAACATCACCGAGCAGGTCCACCGCGGGCGCGCGCTGACCCGGGCCCGGCGCGACGAAGGGGGCTGGATCGAACGCGCGGTGGCCAGGATCGGCCGGGCCGGGATCGACCCGGCGGAGCTGGAGCACCTGCTGCGCCAGGTGACGGTGCGACCCGTGTTCACCGCGCACCCGACGGAGGTGGCACGCCGGTCGACGATGGACAAGCTGCGGCGGGTGGCGTCGCTGCTCGAGGAGCCGGACGGACCGCGGCGGACCCGTCGGCTCGAGGAGGCCGTCGAACTGCTCTGGCTCACCGACGAGATCCGGATCGAGCCGCCGGAGCCCACGGACGAGGCACGCAACGTCGTCTACTACCTCGAGGGCCTCTCGGCCGGGGCGGTGCCCGACGTGCTCGAGGAGTTCCGCGACCGCCTCGCCGTGCTGGGGGTCCACCTGCCGCCCGACGTGCGGCCGCTGCGCTTCGGCTCGTGGGTCGGTGGCGACCGCGACGGCAACCCCCATGTCACGCCGGCCACCACCCGCGAGGTGCTCACCCTCCAGGCCACGCACGGGCTCCGGCTGCTGTGCACGCTGGTCGACCGGCTGCGCCGCGACCTGTCGGTCAGCGACCGCGTGAGCGTGGTCTCGGACGAGGTCGCCACCCGGATCCGCCGGCTCCTCCCGGAGCTCCCCGAGGTCGAGCCCCGCTACCGCCGGCTCAACGCCGAGGAGCCCTACCGGCTCTTCCTGACCTGCGTCCACGTGCGTCTCGGTCTCACCGAGCAGCGGATCCGCACCGGGGGCGGGCACGTGCCGGGGCGCGACTACGCCGACGACACCGAGCTGCTCGACGACCTGCTGATGCTGCACCGCTCCGTGCTCGAGCACCAGGGCACCGTCCTGGCCTCGGGAGAGCTCGAGCGGCTGGTGCGCACCGTCGCGGCCACGGGTCTGACGCTGGCGACCCTCGACGTGCGGGAGCACTCGGCCAAGCATCACGAGGCCGTCGGCCAGCTGGTCGACCGCGTCGGCGAGCTCGCCACGCCGTACGCCGAGCTGGACCGGGCCACCCGCCTGAAGGTGCTGAGCGAGGAGCTCGCCGGGCGCCGGCCGCTCGGGCGGAGCCCGCTGCCGCTCGACGACGACGCGACGGTCACCGCCGAGACGTTCCGGGCGATCCGGTGGGCGCTCGACTCGCTGGGGCCGCGGGCGGTCGAGAGCTACATCATCTCGATGACCCACGCCGCCGACGACGTGCTCGCCGCGGTCGTCCTGGCCCGCGAGGCCGGTCTCGTCGACCTGCCGGCGGGCGTGGCCCGGATCGGGTTCGTGCCGCTCCTGGAGACCGTCGAGGAGCTCGAGCACGCAGAGCTCGTCCTCGACGCGCTGCTCGGCGACTCGTCGTACCGCGAGGTCGTGCGGCTGCGCGGAGACGTGCAGGAGCTGATGCTCGGGTACTCCGACTCCAACAAGGCCGGGGGCATCACGACGTCGCAGTGGCAGATCCAGCGGGCCCAGCGTCGGGCCCGCGACGTGGCCAGGAGGTACGGCGTGCGGCTGCGGTTCTTCCACGGTCGAGGGGGGTCGGTCGGTCGCGGCGGTGGCCCGACGTACGACGCGCTCATGGCGCTGCCCTCCGGCACCGTCGACGGCGAGGTCAAGATCACCGAGCAGGGTGAGGTGATCAGCGACAAGTACGCGCTGCCCGCCCTGGCGCGGCAGAACCTCGAGCTGGCTCTCGCGGCCACCGTCGAGGCCAGCGTGCTGCACCGCGCCGACCGTCGTACGCCGGACCAGGCCCGGCGCTGGGACGCGATGATGGACCGCATCTCGCAGGCGGCGCACGAGCGGTATCGCGGGCTCGTGGCGGACCCCGGCCTGGCCGAGTACTTCCTCACCTCCACCCCGGTCGACCTGCTCGGTGCGCTCCACATCGGCTCGCGCCCCGCGCGCCGCCCCGACGCCGGAGCCGGCCTGGACGACCTGCGGGCCATCCCGTGGGTCTTCGGCTGGACGCAGTCGCGCCAGATCGTGCCGGGCTGGTTCGGCGTCGGGTCGGGCCTCGCGGCGGTGGCCGACGAAGCCGCGACGCTGCGCGAGATGTACGCCGAGTGGCAGTTCTTCCGGACCTTCCTCGGCAACGTCTCGATGACCCTGGTGAAGACCGACCTCGACATCGCCGCCCGCTACGCGGCGCTGGCGCCGGAGCGCCTGCGGCCGCTGCTCGACGAGATCCGGGCGGAGTACGACCTGAGCGTCCGGCACCTGCTCGCCGTGACCGGCGACGAGGCGCTCCTGGACCGGGAGCCGACGCTCCGGACCACGCTGGAGATCCGCGAGAACTACCTCGAGCCCCTGCACCACCTGCAGATCGAGCTGCTCGGCCGGTACCGGCGGGGCGAGGACGACCCGGCCCTCGAGCGCGCGCTGCTGCTGACGATCAACGGGATCGCGGCCGGCATGCGCAACACCGGCTGAGCCCGAGCCGCCGGCCCGCCAGGCGCACGCTTGTGCGGGCCCGGGCCGTCCCGTACTCTCGCGATATATCGTGATCGGTCGACGACCAGTCGGGTGTCGACCGCCGAGACGAGACCAGGAGAGATGAGATGGGCAACCGGTCGTGGGGCGACTTCGAGTCCCTGTTCCAGCAGCACGGCGGCTCGCGCGGAGGTGACTGGGGCGGTCCGTGGAGCGGCTGGCAGGGCGGCCCGCACCGCCGGTCGGGGCGCCCGGGGCCTCCGCCGTGGCTGAGCGGGATCTTCGGGCTCGCCGCCCAGGAGGGGTCCCGCAGCCCGCGGGTACGACGCGGCGACGTGCGGGTGGCGATCCTGGCCGTGCTCGCCGAGGAGCCGCTGAACGGCTACCAGGTCATCCAGCAGATCGCCGACCGCACCGACGGTGCCTGGCGACCCAGCCCCGGCTCGGTGTACCCGACGATCTCCCAGCTCGAGGACGAGGGCCTGATCGAGGGCGACGACGAGCGGGGACGCCGTACCCTCCGGCTCTCCGACGCCGGCCGCGAGTACCTCACCGCCCACGAGGACGAGGTGGCCGACGTGTGGGCGCCGTTCGAGAGCGGCCAGCGGTCCACGCGCGGCCACGGGTCGGCGGACTTCGCCTCGCTCAAGCCGGAGCTCGGCCGCGTGATGAACGCGGTCTGGCAGATCATCACCACCGGCACCGACGAGCAGCGGCGCGCCGCCATCGGCGTACTCGTCGAGGCCCGGCGTGGCCTCTACGGCATCCTCGCCGACCACCCGGGCGACGAGGGTGAGGTCGACGACCTCGGCGACCACGACGCCGTCGACGAGATCGACGAGGAGGAGTCGTGAACGACCGGGTGCGCATCGGCGACGCCGAGCGGGACGCCGCGGCCCACGAGCTCGGTGAGCACTTCGCGATGGGCCGGATCACCGCCGAGGAGCACGCCGAGCGGCTCGAGCAGATCTGGGCGGCGCGGACGCAGGCCGAGCTGGCGCCGGTGTTCGGC
>JBAUWD010000566.1:0-4243 GCA_049583575.1 Nocardioides sp. | reverse complement strand
GCACCAGCACGCTGCGGCCGCCGAGCATCGAGGTCGACCCGGCCACGAGCGAGTCGTCGGCCCGCTCCGCCCCGGCGGTGTCGATCTCGACCTGCCAGGCGGCTGCGTACTCCTCGGGCGGCAGGGTCAGCGGTACGTCGTCGGCGGACGCGTTGAAGTACAGCAGGAAGTGGTCGTCGACGATCCGGCCGCCGCGGGCGTCGAGCCCGGGGATGCCGTGGCCGTTGAGGTACATGCCGATCGAGCGGGCGTCGGGCGCGGTCCAGTCACCGTCCTCGAACGGGTGGCCGGCCGGGTGCAGCCAGACGATGTCGTTGAGGCGCTCGCCCTCGCCGCTGCCGGTGCGGACCGTCGTACCGGTGAAGAAGCGCTTGCGCCGGAACGTCGGGTGGTCGCGCCGCAGCCTGGAGACGCTCGCGGTGAACTGCACGAGCGGCTCGTCGACGTCGTCCCAGTGCATCCAGGAGATCTCGGAGTCCTGGGCATAGGTGTTGTTGTTGCCGCCCTGGGTGCGGCCCGCCTCGTCGCCGTGCAGCAGCATCGGCACGCCCTGGCTGAGCAGGAGCGTGGCGATGAAGTTGCGTTGCTGCCGCGAGCGCAGCTCGAGGATCTCCGGGTCGTCGGTCGGTCCCTCGACGCCGTGGTTCCACGAGCGGTTGTGGCTCTCGCCGTCCTTGCCGTCCTCGCCGTTGGCGTCGTTGTGCTTGTCGTTGTAGGACACGAGGTCGCGCAGGGTGAAGCCGTCGTGCGCGGTGACGAAGTTGATGCTCGCGACCGGCCGACGGCCGGAGTTCTCGTAGAGGTCGGAGGACCCGGCGAGCCGGCTGGCGAACTCGCCCAGTGACGGCTCGCCGCGCCAGAAGTCGCGGACCGTGTCGCGGAACTTGCCGTTCCACTCGCTCCACTGGGGTGGGAAGCCGCCGACCTGGTAGCCGCCCGGGCCGACGTCCCACGGCTCGGCGATCAGCTTCACCTGGCTGACGACGGGGTCCTGCTGCACGAGCTCGAAGAACGTCGACAGCCGGTCGACGTCGTAGAACTCGCGCGCCAGCGCGGCGGCGAGGTCGAAGCGGAAGCCGTCGACGCGCATCTCGGTCACCCAGTAGCGCAGGGAGTCCATGATCAGCTGCAGCGAGTGGGGGTGCCGGACGTTGAGGGAGTTCCCGGTGCCCGTGTAGTCCATGTAGTAGCGGGCGTCGTCGTCCATCAGCCGGTAGTACGCCGGGTTGTCGAGGCCGCGGAAGCTCAGGGTCGGGCCGAGGTGGTTGCCCTCGGCGGTGTGGTTGTAGACCACGTCGAGGATCACCTCGATGCCGGCCTCGTGCATCGACCGGACCATCGACTTGAACTCCTGGACCTGGTGGCCCAGCTGGCCGGCGGCGGCGTAGTCGGCGTGCGGCGCGAGGAACCCGAGGGTGTTGTAGCCCCAGTAGTTGCGCAGCCCCTTGTCGAGCAGCGTGGAGTCCTGCACGAACTGGTGGACCGGCATCAGCTCGATCGCGGTGACCCCGAGCCGGGTGAGGTGCTCGGTGACGGCCGGGTGGCCCAGTCCGGCGTACGTGCCGCGCAGGTCCTGGGGCACGTCGGGGTGCAGCTCGGTGAGCCCTTTGACGTGTGCCTCGTAGATCAGCGTCTCGTCGTAGGGGATGTTGAGCCGGCGGTCGCCCTCCCAGTCGAAGAACGGGTTGATGACCACGCTCAGCGTCATGTGGGGCGCCGAGTCGTCGTCGTTGCGCGAGTCGGGGTCGCCGAAGTCGTAGCCGTACAGCGACTGGTCCCAGACGATCGCGCCGGCCGTGGCCTTGGCGTAGGGGTCGAGGAGGAGCTTCTCCGGGTTGCAGCGCAGGCCCCGCTCCGGGTCGAACGGACCGTGCACGCGGTAGCCGTACCGCTGGCCGGGCTGGACCGAGGGCAGGTAGCCGTGCCACACGAAGGCGTCGACCTCGGTGAGCGTGACCCGGGTCTCGACCCTGGCGTCGTCGAAGAGGCAGAGCTCGATCTGCTCGGCCACCTCGCTGAAGACCGCGAAGTTGGTCCCGCTCCCGTCGAACGTCGCCCCCAACGGGTACGCCGTCCCAGGCCAGAGCTCCACAGACCCTCCCGGTCGTTCTACTGCTCGGAGGACCCGATCCCATCACATCCGGTCGTCGCCTCGGACGGGTGGCCGGGCGCTGGCCCTACCGTGGGTCCATGCCACGCGTGGTCGTGCTGACCGGTGCCGGGGTCTCGGCGGAGAGTGGGCTGCCGACGTTCCGCGACGCGAACGGTCTGTGGGAGGGACACCGTCCCGAGGACGTCGCGACCCCCGAGGCCTACCGCGCCGACCGGGCGCTGGTGCACCGGTTCTACGACGCCAGGCGGGCGGCCCTGCGGAGTGTCGAGCCCAACGCGGCCCATCGTGCGCTGGCCCGACTCGGGTCCGAGCTGGGAGACGACCTGTTCCTGGTCACCCAGAACATCGACGACCTCCACGAGCGCGGCGGGTCCCCGAGCGTCGTACACATGCACGGCGAGCTGCTCGTGGCACGGTGCGAGGCCTGCCGGAGCCGTACGCCGTGGGTGGACGACCTCGGCTCGTGGCCGCCGTGCCCCCGGTGCGGGCGGCCCGCGTTGCGGCCGGACGTCGTGTGGTTCGGCGAGGCGCCCTACTCGATGCCGGAGATCATCGACGCGGTCCAGTCGGCGGACGTCTTCTGCGCGGTCGGGACGTCGGGACTGGTCTACCCGGCCGCGGCCCTCGGCGAGGTCGCCGCTGCCTGCGGTGCGCGCACCCTCGAGCTCAACCTCGGGGACAGCCACGTCGCGTCGGGCTTCGACCACGTACGCCGTGGCCGGGCCACGGAGCTCGTGCCGGCATGGGTCGACGAGGTGCTCAGTAGTCCTGCGGCTGGGTGAAGAAGTGGTGCGGGTCGTACGACGCCCGCGCGTCGGCGAGGCGTGCGGCGTTCGCACCGAAGTAGTCGGCCCGGGCGTGCGCGAGCGAGGCGTCGGCGTAGTTGACGTAGGCGCCCGAGCCCCAGGTCGGCACCATCGCCTGCCGGAACCCGCGGACGTAGTGCAGCGCTCGCGTGGCCGGCCCTGAGGTGTACGTCGCGGTGTACTGCACGGTGGCCAGCGCCCCGCGGTGGCCGAACGCGGTGTCCGTGGCCCCGACATCGTCGACGGCGCCGCCCAGTGCGTCGATCGAGATGCCGGCCTCCTTCAACCCGCTGCCCTGCGCCGCCTCGACCCGGTCGAGGATCGTGGTCACGTCGAGGCGGTCCTGGGCGATCACGTGGGACGTCGCGCCGAACCGCTCGCGCGGCAGCGAGCCGCCGGGCCCGGTGTGGCACCTGCCCACCGGGATCGACGCGCAGCCGGCGTAGGTCAGCATCGTGTCGAGGTAGCCGGCGGTGTGCCGCGAGTCGGTGGTCGGGGTCGGCGCGCCGGAGAGGAACGGCCGCAGCGCGGTGTCCATCGCCGAGGATGGGCCGGTCCAGGTCGCCGACATGAAGACCACCGGGCCGCCGGGGTGGGCGGCGCCGCCGAGGTGCTTCAGGGTCGACCACAGCCGGCGGTCGGCGGTCGGCGCAGTCGCCAACCAGTGCGGGACGACGTGCGCGGCTGCGGAGTACGGCCACGCCAGGTAGGCCCGCGTGATGGTCGGTGCGGCGAAGGTCCGCATCGTGAACGACGTGACCACGCCGAGGTGTCCGCCGCCTCCGCCGCGGAGCGCCCAGAAGAGGTCGGGCTCGTGGTCAGCGGTGGCGGTGACGATGCGCCCGTCCGCGAGCACCACCCGCAGCGCGGTGACCGCGTCGCAGGTGAGGCCGTGGGCACGGGTGAGGACGCCGACCCCGCCGCCCTGGGTCAGACCGGCGATGCCGACGGTCGGGCAGGAGCCCCCGGCGCTGCCGCGGCCGCGCGTGCCCAGCGCGTCGTACACCTGGACGAGCGAGGCGCCGGCGCCGACGGTCGCCGTCGTACCGGTGAGAGAGATGCGGTGGAGAGGGCGCACGTCGACGACGAGCGCACCGTCGCCGGCCGACCAGCCGGGGTAGCTGTGACCGCCCGACCGGATCGCGACGGGGAGCGCGTGGTCCTGGGCGAACGCGAAGGCGGTCGCGACGTCCTTCGCGCCGGCGACCGAGAGGACCGCGAGCGGCCGGGCACCGTCGAAACGCGGGTTCTGGACCAGGCGCACCGTGTCGTACGACGCGGAGCCGGGCCGGGCGAGCGAGCCCGACACGCTCCGGGCCAGCCG
>JBAUWD010000565.1:0-3698 GCA_049583575.1 Nocardioides sp. | reverse complement strand
GGGCCGGGCCGCGTGCACCGCCTCCCAGGTGACTCGCCGCGACTTCTCGCCGGGGGTCGCCAGCAGCGGCTCGCCGCCGGCGGCCTCGACCATCTCGGGGATCCAGTGTCCGGGCGCGAACGGCGGGTCGGTCCACTCCAGGAACATCACCCGTGGCCGCGCCGCGACCCCGCCCTCTCGTCGTACGGCGTCGAGGCGGGCGCGCTGGTCGGCGACGAGCCGCGCGGCCTCGGGCTCGTGCCCGGTGGCGCATCCGAGGGTCAGGATCGACTCCAGGACCTCGTCGAGCGTGTGCGGGTCGACGGTGAGCACGTCGGCGGTGCAGCCGAGGTGCGCGAGCGCGTCGTCGACCACCGAGACGTCGACGGCACACACCGCGCAGAGGTCCTGGGTGACCACGAGGTCGGCGTCGAGACCGGCGAGGGCACCCTCGTCCAGGTGGTAGAGGTCGTCTCCCCTCGCCATCGCCTCGACGACGAACGCGTCGATCTCGGCGGGGGACAGGTCCTCCGGCATCGCCGAGGTCGACACGATGCGCCGGCTGCGTGCCTCGGCGGGATGGTCGCACTCGAACGTCACACCCACGACGTCGTCACCGGCCCCGATCGCGAACAGGATCTCCGTCGTCGACGGCAGCAGCGACACGATGCGCACGTCCTCACCCTAGGGCGTGGCTCACCCGGGGTGGCTAGGGTCGGCACGCGATGAACGACCACACCTGGGACGAGTCGACGCGGCCCACCCTGACCGAGCCCGCTGGCGCGACGTACCCCCGGGCGCAGGAGGCGTACCACCGCCACCTCGTGGAGATCCACGACCACCTCCGCAGTGAGCTCACCCGCCTGCACGGCCTGGTCGAGGAGGTGCGCCGAGGCGTCCTGACGGCGGGAGAGGCGCGGTCCGAGGTGCACGCCATGTCGCTGCGGCAGAACAACTGGACCCTCGGCGCCTACTGCCAGTCCTACTGCGGCTTCGTCAACGGGCACCACTCCCTCGAGGACGCCAGCGTGTTCCCGCACCTGCGTCGCGAGGAACCGGCCGCGGGCCCGGTGCTCGACCGGCTCTCGGCCGAGCACCTCGTCATCCACCACCTCCTCGACGACGTCGACGGGACCCTCGTGCTGCTGGTCCAGGACGCCGGCGAGACCGCTCTCGACGCGGTCGAGAGGTCGCTCCAGACCCTCGGTGACCGGCTGCTGAGCCACCTCGCCTACGAGGAGCGCGAGCTGCGCGGACCGCTCTCCCGCCACGGCTTCTACTGATGGGCGACCCGTCGACGACCGTGCTGCTCCTGTTCGGGCTGGCCGGGCTGTCGGCCGGGTTCGTCGACGCCGTCGTGGGCGGTGGCGGGCTCATCCAGCTCCCGGCGCTGCTCGTCGGCCTGCCGTCGGCCGCGCCCGTCAACGTCCTGGCGACCAACAAGATCAGCTCCATCTGCGGCACCACGGTGAGCAGCGCGACGTACTACCGCCGGATCCGGCCCGACCCGCACACCTTCGCCCCGCTGATGGCCTGTGCGTTCGTCGGCTCGGTGGGCGGCGCGCTGCTGGGCTCGCACATCTCCGCGTCCGCGTTCGACCCGATCGTGCTGGTCGTGCTGGTCGTGGTCGGTGGCTACGTGCTCCTCCGCCCCGCGCTCGGCGAGACCACCGAGCTGCGCTTCGGCGGCACCCGTCACACCGGGGCCGCGATGGGCACCGGCCTCGTGATCGGCGTGTACGACGGAGCGCTGGGGCCAGGCACCGGCAGCTTCTTCGTGGTCACGCTCGTCGGCCTGCTCGGCTACGGCTTCCTCGAGGCGTCGGCCAAGGCCCGTCTCGCCAACTGGGCGACCAACCTCGCCGCCCTCTGTGTCTTCGTGCCCCAGGACGCGGTGCTGTGGAAGGTCGGGCTGGTGATGGGCGCCGGCAACCTGGTCGGCGGCTACGCCGGCGCGCGTACGGCGGTCGCCCGCGGCGCCGGCTTCGTCCGGGTGTGCTTCGTGGTCGTGGTCTCGGCGTTCATCGTCCGGATCGGGGGCGGAGTCGTCGGCCTCTGGTGACCCCGGGAAACCGCGATGCGCACCGGGGGCACGGCCGACTAGCGTCACCGGCATGGAACGCACCGACCCACCGCTGGTGGCCGACGAGGCCACGACGCTGCGGAGCTATCTCGACTACCACCGAGACACCTTGCGCTGGAAGGCCGGGGGCCTGACCCAGGAGCAGCTCGCCACCCGGCTCGCGCCGTCCACGATGACGCTGGGCGGGATCATGAAGCACATGTCCCTCGTCGAGGAGGGCTGGTTCAGCCGGACCCTCCTCGGCAACGAGTACACCGAGCGCTGGGGCGCCGTCGACTGGCAGAGCGACCCCGACTGGGAGTGGCGCACGGCCGCCGACGACAGCCCGGAGACGCTCCGGGCCGTCTTCGACGCGGCGTGTGCCCACAGCGACCGCTGCATCGAGCAGGCTCTGGCCGACGACGGTCTCGACACCCGGTCGGCCAGGAGCAGCCAGCGCGAGGACTCCCCGTTCAGTCTCCGCTGGATCATGGTCCACATGATCGAGGAGTACGCCCGGCACAACGGCCACGCCGACCTGATCCGGGAGTCCATCGACGGGGAGACCGGTGAGTGAGCGCGCCGAGCGCCCGCTCCGCGCCGACGAGCCGACGTCGCTGCGCGCGTTCCTCGACCATCATCGCGACACGCTGCGCTGGAAGACCGACGGGCTGACCCGGGAGCAGCTGGCCGTCGCGCTCCCGCCGTCCACCTTGACGCTCGGCGGCATGCTGAAGCACCTCAGCGTCGTCGAGTCGGGCTGGTTCGAGGAGAGCTTCGCCGGCCGGCCACCGCCGACGACTGGCCGCTGATCTGGCCGTTCTTCTCGTCGATCGTCGCGGCCGGTGAGACCTACGCGTTCCCCGACGACCTCACGATCGAGACCGCCCGCGGCTGGTGGATGGAGCAGCCGCCGGCCCAGACCGTCGTGCTGGAGGACGCCGGCCGGATCCTCGGCTCGGCCAAGATGGGCGCCAACCGCCCCGGCCGCGGCGACCACGTCGGCACCGCGTCGTTCCTGGTCGACCCCGAGGCGTCCGGGCGCGGGGTCGGCCGCGCGCTCGCGTCGTACGTCGTGGACTGGCACCGGGAGCACGGCTTCGCCGGCATCCAGTTCAACGCCGTGGTGGAGACCAACGCCGCGGCCGTGCACCTGTGGCAGTCGCTCGGCTTCCGGATCGTCGGCACGGTGCCGGCCGCGTTCCGCTCGGCCACCCACGGGCTGGTCGGGCTGCACGTGATGTACCTCGACCTGACCGACGGCGGCTCTCAGTCCGGTCCGGCGAAGCCCGGCAGGTAGTCGGTCAGGATCTCACGGAACGGCGCCTCGGCGCCGAGCTGGCTGAGCACGCCGACGCCGCCCAGCCAGGTGCGGTGGATCAGCAGGTAGCCGGGCGGCAGGTTGAGCTTGAGGGCGAGGGTGAAGGTCGGCTCCTTGGGGTTGTTGAGCCGCTGGAACTGCTGCTGCATCCACTCGCGGGAGAACCGGAAGCGCTCGACCTGGGTCGGCTCCACGAACGGCGCGAGGTAGTCGAGCACCAGCCCGGGGTCGAGGTCCACCCCCGGCTTGATGAACCCCTCCCGGCGCAGTCCGGCGACCAGCTCGTGCGGGTCGCGCAGGCCGGCGATCCGGATCAGCGCGCCCATGGCGTGGGGG
>JBAUWD010000564.1:0-2210 GCA_049583575.1 Nocardioides sp. | reverse complement strand
AGGAACGTCCCGATCAGCAGCACCACGAGGAGGCTCGCCGCTGCGGCCACCCACAGGCCGGGTCCCGGCGAGCGTCGCGGCGCGGAGGGTGGGGCGAGCGGCTGCGGCGGCGCGACGTACGCCGGTTGGGCGGGCACCGGTTGGGCATGCCGTGGCGCGGCCGAGACCACCGGGATCCGCTCGTGCGTGGACGTGTCGTCGGACGTCGCGTCGGGTGTCGGTGCCGCTTGGGTGGCGACCAGCTGGGCGCCGCAGCTGGTGCAGAAGCGCGCTGCGGTCACCGAAGCGCCGCAGCTCGCACAGCGGGTCGCCTGGCCGTCCATGGTGCCTCAATGTAGGCGAGCCGGAGCCGAACGGCCTCCTCCGTCCGAGCAGGAGGTCCTCAGACCGCGAGGTGGGTGACCTCGGCCTCGACCCTGCGTCGCGGCGTGAGCTCGGCCAGCACCATCGCGGACAGCACGAGCAGACCGCCGACCACCATGCGCACGGTGGCGCTCTCGCCACCGAGGAGGACCGCGAAGAGAGCGGCGAAGACGGGCTCCGTGCTCATGATGATCGCGGCCCGCGTCGGGGGCAGATGAGCCTGGGCCCAGGTCTGCCCGATCATCGCGGCGGCTCCGGCGAGGACCGCCATGTAGATCAGGCTGGCCCAGTCGCCCGGGCGGCTCGGCAGCACCAGCCCGTCGGGAGCCGTGCACGCGAGGCAGATCACGGCGATCACGATCAGCTGCACGATCGCCATGCCGAGGGCCTGCTGCGGGTCGGACCAGGCACCCAGACCGACGATGTGGAGGGCGTAGATCATGGCGGCCACGAAGGTCAGCGCCTCGCCGTACCCCACCGAGAAGCCGCTGAGGGTCAGGACGCCGAGGCCGGCCATCGCGAGCGCCACCGCGGCCCAGGTCAGGGGGCCGATGCGGCTGCCCAGGATCAGGGCGGCGAAGACCGGCGTGGCCACGACGTACATCCCGGTGATGAAGCCCGACACGCTGGCCGGGGTCCGGGCCAGGCCGGCCGTCTGCAGGATCTGCGCCGCGCCGTACAGGCATCCGAGCACCACCGCGTGCCGACGGGACTCCCGGGTCAGCCGGCCGAGGGCGCGGGGGGCGAGCGCGATCAGGGTCAGGCTCGCGATGGTGAAGCGCACGGCGAGGAAGTCGAGGGTCGGGACGCGCGCCAGCAGGTCGTGGATCAGGAAGAACGTCGACCCCCAGCACGCGGTGACCGCGAGCAGTACCGCCGTCGCCAGCAGAGTGGTACGACGGGGCCCGGGCACCACGGCACGCTATCGCGGAGGTCGCACGGGGCTGGCTCGGCCGGCTGACGCTCAGATGATCGTCAGGGTGACGACGCTGCCCTTGGGGGCCAGCTGGCCCTGGCCGGGGCTCGAGCTGTAGACGTAGTGGACGCCGATGTAGTACTGCGACTTCACGATGGACACCTGGAAGCCGAGGCTGTGGAGCAGCCGGGTGGCGTCGCCGACCTTCATCGCGGTGAGGTGGTCGGGGACCTGGACGAGCTCGGGTCCCCGGGAGACGACGAGCCGCACCGTGTCTCCACGGTGGAGCGGTCCCGTCGCCGGGTCCTGCGAGATGACCCGGCCGGCCGGCACGGTGTCGGAGTACTCGTGGTCGGTGGCGTCGACCTTGAGGTGGTGCGCCTCGAGCACGTGCTGGGCGCGGGCGGCGCTCTTGCCGGTCCAGTCGGCGATGGGGATCGGCTGACGACCGCGGCTGACGATGAGGTCCACGACGGTCTGCGGGCTCTCGCGCTTGCCCTGCGGCGGGTTGCTGCTGATGACGGTGCCGCGGGGGACGGTCTCGGACCAGCGCCTGATCAGGTGGCCGAAGGTCAGGTGGGCTCCCAGCAGCGCGTCCTGCGCCCGGTTGACGTTGAGGCCCTGGGTGTGGGGGACCGCGTACAGCTCGCGGCCCTTCGAGACGGTGAGGGTCACCGTGCCGTGGTCGAGCACCCGCGCGCCGGGCAGCGGATCAGTGGTGATCACGTCGCCCTTGGGGACGCTCTCGGAGAACGCCGCGGAGGCGAGCGCCACCTTGAACCCATCGTGCTCGAGCTTGTGGGTGGCGGCCTGCTGGCCGAGACCGAGCACGCTCGGGGTCGCGGTGTAGCGCGCCCAGCCGAACCAGTAGGCGCCGAGGCCGGCCCCCAGGGCCAGCGCGAGTGCGGCGACCAGCAGGATCGGGCCGCGT
>JBAUWD010000563.1:0-2110 GCA_049583575.1 Nocardioides sp. | reverse complement strand
CCCGCGTGACAGCCCGGCTGCCGGTCGGCGGCCGGGTGGCCTACCGCCTCCCGAAGCTGCCGACGGGTGCCCAGCGCGTCTGGGGCGACTGGGACGGCGACGGCGCGCAGAGCTCCGGCACGTTCGCCGCCGGTCACTGGCAGCTGTACGACGAGGTGGTGCGCGCCGGGGGCCCGGCTGTGGAGGTGACGTTCGGCCGGGCCGGTGACCGGCCGGTGACCGGAGACTGGAACGGCGACGGCATCACCGACCTCGGGGTGATGCGCGGCCACGAGTGGCTCCTCACCCTGGGTCCGTACGGCGCGGGGTCCGACGAGGGCCCGACCGACCCGCGCGAGTCCGACGGCGTTACACCCGACGTGTGGCGCCACTTCTACTTCGGGGGTCCCGCCGACGTGCCCGTCAGCGGCGACTGGAACGGAGACGGGAGGGACGGGATCGGCGTCTTCCGGGACGGCACCTGGTTCCTCACCGATCGCCTCCGGCACGTCACGCACCCGACCCAGGTGTCCTACGGCACCCGTGGCGACCTGCCGGTGGTGGGCGACTGGGACGGCGACGGAGCCGACGGCATCGGCGTCGACCGCGGCACCACGTGGTACCTCAGCGACTCGGCCTCCGCCCCGCGCACCGTCTCGCGGCCGAAGCTCGCCAAGGGCGACGGCGACATACCGGTGTCCTGGCGGGTGCCGGCCTCGCGCGGCGCCGCGACCTGCCCGACCCGGCAGGCCGCCGTGCCGGGACGTCGTGCGTGGGTCGTGCCGAGCACCCTGCTCGACCGCGACGTCTCGGCTGCCGTGGACCACACGGCGCGGCAGGTGCGCGGGTCGTTGGAACAGGCGGAGCGCTTCCTGCTCGGCGCGCGCTACGACTCCACCTTGCGTGCCACCGCCTCCCGCGCCTACCTCAGCCTGCTCGGCCGTCGCGCCCACGACGAGCTCGCCGTCCGGGTGCCGGCCATGTCGGCGCTCACGGTCGCCATCGGCCTGCGGACCGGCGCCGACGACCGCTTCGTGGGGGCCAAGAGCTCCACCACCCCCGAGCGGTACGTCGACCAGCTGGTCCGGTCGATCGCCTGCGAGCACGAGTCGGTCAGCCCCGGTGGGTGGGGCCTCGGCTGGGAGACCGCCCACTGGGCGATGCTCACCGGCGCCGCCGCCTGGCTGGTGTGGGACCGGCTCACTCCTGCGACCCGGTCGGACGTGGCCGCGATGCTGGTCGCGGAGGCCGATCACCAGACGCAGGTCGCCGTGCCCTACTGGGGGCTGCCGGACGGCTCGATCGCGACACCCGGCGACACCCGGGCCGAGGAGTGCGCGTGGAACGCGGGGCTGCTCTCCCTGGCGAGCTCGATGATGCCGTCGGCGCCGCATGCCGCGCTGTGGCGGGCCAAGGCCGCCGAGCTGGCGGTCGCGGCGTACGCGACCCGGTCCGACCTCACCTCGACGGCGGTCGTGAACGGCGTGCCCCTCGACACCAGGCTCCACGGCTTCAACGCCTACGACGACGGAACGGTCGAGAACCACCACCGCATCCATCCGGACTACGCCAGCACGGTCCAGCTGCTGTGGCTGGCTGCGGACTTCGACCGGCTCGCCGGCCAGCAGGTCCCGGAGGCGATGTTCCACAACGGGGGTCTCGTGTACTCCGCGCTGAGCACCGTGCAGTTCCAGCCCGGTGCGGCGAGCCCCGCGGGCGGCGTGTACGACGAGCCCGGTGGCACCGTCTACGTGCCCGGCTCCGCCGACGTGTACTACCCCCAGGGCGACGACTGGGGCGTGGTCCGCCGGGCGCACTTCGTCAGCCTCGACGCCCATGCCCTGGTGTACGGCGCCTACCTCGGCGCCGACGGGTGGCCGGCCGCCGCCGCGCTCGCCCAGCACGAGCAGGGACAGCGCGCCCTCTGGAGCACGAGCGGAGCGCATGACGGTCGCACCTACTCCATCGACCCGGCCGTGGCGCAGACGCAGGACACCTACCCCGGTCGCGAGGAGTACGCCGCGCAGAACCTCGCCACGGCCTGGCTGGCCCTCTACGTCGGCCAGCTGGGAGTGCCCGCGCTCGACAGCAGCCCGCTGCCGGTGCCGGGCAGCACCGAGCAGGCCCCGCG
>JBAUWD010000562.1:0-8314 GCA_049583575.1 Nocardioides sp. | reverse complement strand
CGGCGACGAGACCGCAGAGCACGGACAGGACGATCTGGAGGTCGATCAAGGCTGTGTCTCCTAGGCCCAGAGCTGGCCTTCGAGGCGCTCCTCGGCCTCGTCGATGGTGCCCTCGTAGGCCCCCGTGGAGAGGTACTTCCAGCCGCCGTCGGCCACGACGAAGGCGATGTCGGCCCGCTCCCCCGCCTGCGCGGACCTGGCGGCCTGGGCGAGGGCGGCGTGCAGGATCGCGCCGGTGGAGATGCCGGCGAAGATGCCCTCGCCGTCGAGCAGCTCCCGGGACCGGCGTACGGCGTCGCGCGGGCCGACCGAGAAGCGGGCGTCGATCAGCGCCTCGTCGTACAGCTCGGGAACGAAGCCCTCGTCGAGGTTGCGCAGCCCGTAGACCAGCTCGCCGTACCGGGGTTCGGCGGCGACGATGCGGACCTCCGGCCGGTGCTCGCGGAAGTACCGGCCGACCCCCATCAGGGTGCCGGTCGTGCCGAGCCCGCCGACGAAGTGGGTGACGGTCGGCAGGTCGGCGAGGATCTCGGGTGCCGTGCCCTCGAAGTGCGCGAGTGCGTTGGCGGGGTTGCCGTACTGGTAGAGCATCACCCAGTCGGGGTGCTCGGTGGCCAGCCCCTTGGCGACCCGCACCGCCTGGTTGGACCCGCCGACGGCGGGCGACGTGACGATCTCGGCGCCCCACATGCGCAGCAGCTGGCTGCGCTCCGCCGACGTGTTCTCGGGCATCACGCAGACCAGCCGATAGCCGCGGAGCTTGGCGACCATCGCCAGCGAGATGCCCGTGTTGCCGCTGGTGGGCTCGAGGATCGTGCAGCCGGGCCGCAGCAGCCCTTCCTTCTCCGCGTGCTCGATCATCGCCAGCGCCGCACGGTCCTTGATGGAGCCGGTCGGGTTGCGGTCCTCGAGCTTGGCCCACAGGCGTACGTCGGGGCTCGGCGACAGCGTCGGCAGACCGACCAGCGGAGTGTGTCCGACGGAGCTCAGCAGGTCGTCGTATCGCATCGGGCCTCGACTACGCGCGACTGCCGGGCGCGCCGCCCGCGACAGCCGGGAGTACGACGACCTGGTCGCCCTCGCTGATGGGAGCCTCGAGGCCGCCGATGAAGCGCACGTCCTCGTCGTTGACGTAGACGTTGACGAAGCGGCGCAGGTCGCCGTTCTCGACCAGTCGGTCCTTCAGGCCGGGGTGCTGGGCCTCGAGGTCGTCGATGAGCGCGCTCAGGCTGCTGCCGGTGGCGTCGACGGCCTTCTCGCCACCGGTGTAGGTGCGCAGAATCGTCGGGATCCGGACCTCAACGGGCATCTGGGTCTCCTGGGGTCGTGGGGGTCTCTCGGGCGGCCAGCTCGGCGACGACGGTGACGTCCTCCTCGGTCACCTGGCCGTCGACGATCCGATACGACCTGAACTCCACCGGCCCGTCGTTATTCCCGTGCTCACGTGTGCCGACCACCACGTAGTGGGCCCCGGGCTCCATGGCCAGCGCGATGTCGGTGCGGCTCGGGTAGGCCTCGGTGGCGGTGTGGGAGTGGTAGACGACCACCGGCTCCTCGTCGCGATCGTCCAGGTCGCGGTAGAGCCGCAGCAGGTCGACCGAGTCGAACTCGTAGAACGTCGGGCTCCCCGCGGCGTTCACCATCTCGACCAGCCGCTCCGGCCGGTCGCTGCCCTCCGGACCGGCGACGATGCCGCAGGCCTCGTCGGGGTGGTCACGCTTGGCGTGGGCGACGATGCCGTCGTACGTCGCCCGGGCGATGGTGAGCACGCGTGCCAGCGTAGAGGGACAGCGGGCGTACGACGTGCGCCGGCTGGTCCGCGGACGCCCGGAGCGCTCAGACCTCGGTCCGGCGCCGCACCATCTCGGTCGGCACACCGCCGAGCCCGAGCCGGTAGCGCGTGTGGTCGGGGTACTCCGCGAGCTTGTCCCACAGCGCGGCGTGCGCGACCCAGGGCAGGGGCTCCGCGCCGAAGTACCAGCTCTCACCGAACGAGATCCAGACGGGCACCCAGTCGGCAGCGAGGTCCCACGCCCCACGACGGGCCTCGACCAGGCGTCGACGCAGCTGGAAGGCCAGCCTCGGACCGTCGGGACAGCCGGGGGTCGTGGCGATCTGCCACACCCAGAGGTCGAGACCGGCGAGCTCGAGCTCGAGGTCGCGCAGCACGCGTGGGTCGACCAGGACGGTCGCCACGTTCTCGTGCGGGCGTCGCATGTCGTCACACGCTACCCACGTCGGCGCCCGCGGCAACCACTCTGCCGGGAGTCAGCGGAGGAAGCGGGCCTCGCGCTCGTCGGACAGCGCTGCCTCGATCCGGGCGAGCATCTCGGGCGACATGTCGGGCAGGTCGTCGCGACGCGCCCACGCCACGTCACGAGACTCGTCGTCGGCCACGTGCGCATCACCCCCGAGCCAGGTGCACGAGAACGTCAGGTCGAGGTACGTCGCGAGGTCACCGTTGAGGTGTGTGACCGGGCCGTGGACGGAGGTCGCCGCGAGCCGGTCCACCCGGATCGAGACGCCGGTCTCCTCCATCGCCTCTCGCACCGCCGCCGCAGCCGGCTCCTCACGCGGCTCGGAGATGCCGGTGACCGGGGTCCAGGCGGAGTTGTCGGCACGCTGCACCAGCAGGATCTCCTCGCCACGCCCGGCCGCGACCGGACGGCGTACGACGGCGGTGACACCCGGCAGCCACATCTCCCGCCGGCCGATCAGCCGGCGCAGCTCGATGACGTACTCGGGGATCGGCACGCAGCGACCCTACGTCCGCTCCGCGGACGCCGGTGCCCCGGGACCGTGCGGTCCCGGGGCACCGGCGTTCGTCGTACTCAGCCGGTCAGGGCAGGAAGTACATCGGGTTGGGCATCTTGAACGTCCTGTCCGCGAAGCCCCCGTTGAGGTCGCTGAACTGGTCGCCGAAGTTCGCCACGATGTCGAAGCCGAGCGACTCGATGTGCTTGCGCGTCAGGGACTTGTACTGCGTCGTCGTGCAGGTCGGCGCGCAGGAGGAGAGCCAGGGCTCAGTGGCACCCGAGGCATCCTTGAGGTAGACGTGGGTGGGGTCGACGGTGTAGCCGGCGTCCTCGAGGTTGGCGATCGTGCCCGGGGTCTGGTCAGGCGTCGCGGTCTTCGACCGGCCGGTCAGGAAGAACACCTGGTAGCCGTCGGCGATGGCCTTCGACTCGAGGTCCGTCATGCCCGGGACCGCGGGGAACACGTCCTTGGACCCGGCGTTCACGAACGCGGCGTTCGTGGCCGGGCTGTACACGAAGCTGCTGTAGATCTCGTAGCTGAACGTGTTCAGCGTCGTGTCGTCGACGTCGAACAGGATGGCCGGCCTACCGGGGTGGCGGTGGCCCCTGCCGTGCCCGCGCGAGAAGTGGTGGGCCTTGTGCGCCAGGAAGTCTTCGGCGCGCGCGGCGATCCCCTCGGTCTGCTGGGCGTAGGCACCGGTCGGCGACATCTGGTGCAGCATGGTGGCAGCGTTGACTGGATCGGGCGTGTTGGTGATGGTGTCGCCGTAGTAGGCCTTGATCGCGGTCTTGACCTGGTCGAGGTTCTGGAACTGGCTGTCACTGGTCGGCGACGCGGGCGGCGGCGGGACTCTGCCGCCATGGCCCCCGTGGGCGAGCGCGAGTCCGGGCAGGGTCAGTGCGGCGGTGGCCGCGGCCGAGGCGAGGGCGACGGTCGCGGTGCGAGCCGGTCGCTTGAGCGTGGGCAGGAGTTTCACGGGTGCCTCCGAGTCGTGTGTGGATTCGCCGATCACCCAAACACGCCGGGGGCTTCCACCACAAGGCACCCGGGCCCTCAGGTGAGGGCGTCGACGAGGGACTCCTGGAGGGCACCGATCCACTCGTAGATGTCGTGGGCCTGGGCGCGCGGGTCGTCGTCGGGCAGAGACGCCCAGTAGGCCTCGTCGTCCTGCTCGACCTCGAGCCGCGTCGCGAGCGCGAGCCTGAGGTCGGTGAACGACTTCAGCCAGACCAGCGCGGTGGGCTCATCGAGCTCGACGTCGATCACGACCCGCTGACCACCCGGCTCGGGTGGGAGCCCCGCCTCCTCGAGGGTGTCGATGATCGATGCGGCGCCGGCGGCCTTGCCGTCGCGCAGGGCGCCCTCGGTGAAGCGCCGGAACTCCGAGGCGGCCTCCTGGTCCTCGGCGTACGCCGTCGGGAAGAGCCGGGCGAGCACGGGGTCCTCCGGCTCGGTCGTCGGACCGTCGAAGCTGAGCATCTCCTCGAGCGGGTCGCCGTGCTCGCGGGGCACGGCAGCCTCGTTGCGCAGCAGCTCGACCAGCTGTGACGCGAGCGAGCGCAGCAGGTCGGCCTCGAACCCGGAGAACGTCGCGATCAGCCGGCCGCTGCGACGGTGACGGGTGAACCCGCTCATGGGGTGTCCTGGTGGGCTCGCAGCTCGACCGCACCCTCACCGGAGGCCCCCAGCCCCGGACCGCCGCGCTCTCTCGCTTCGCTCACTGCTTCTCCAGGGTCGCCCACAGGCCGTACTCGTGCATGGCCTGCACGTCGCGCTCCATCTCCTCGCGTGAGCCGTGGCTGACCACCGACTTGCCGTCGTGGTGGACCTCGAGCATCAGCTTCTCCGCCTTCTTCTGGTCGTAGCCGAAGTAGCTGCGGAAGACGTAGGTCACGTAGCTCATGAGGTTGACCGGGTCGTTCCACACGATGGTGACCCACGGCTTGGAGAGCAGCGTGAACTCGTCCGGCGTGAGATCCGGCTCGACCTCGACCGGGCTCGTCGTCGCCATTCGCCCATGGTGGCACAGGGAGTCGGCGCAGCCGGCCCTACGCTGGGCCCGTGCGCGCGTCGACCGCCCTGCTGACCGACCACTACGAGCTGACCATGCTCGAGGCGGCGCTGGGCTCCGGTACGGCGCACCGGCGCTCGGTGTTCGAGCTCTTCCCCCGCCGCCTCCCCGAGGGCCGCCGGTACGGCGTCGTGGCCGGCGTCGGCCGGGCCCTCGACGCGCTCGAGGCGTTCGTCTTCGACGACCAGACCCTGGCGACCCTGCGCGAGGTCGTCGACGACCGGACCATCGAGTGGCTGGCCGGCCACACCTTCGCCGGCGACATGTGGGGCTATCCCGAGGGCGAGGTCTACCTCCCCTACTCCCCGCTGCTGGTGGTGGAGGGGACGTTCGCCGAGGCCGTCCTCCTCGAGACCCTGCTGCTGTCGATCTACAACCACGACTCGGCGATCGCGTCGGCCGCGTCCCGGATGACCACGGTCGCCGGTGACCGACCGTGCATCGAGATGGGGTCGCGTCGTACCCACGAGGAGGCCGCCGTGGCGGCGGCGCGCGCGGCGTACGTCGCCGGCTTCGCCACCAGCTCCAACCTCGCCGCCCGGCAGCGGTACGGCGTGCCCAGCACGGGCACCAGCGCCCACAGCTTCACGCTGCTGCACGACTCCGAGACCGATGCGTTCCGGGCCCAGGTGTCCGCCCTCGGCTCGGGCACGACCCTGCTCGTCGACACCTACGACATCCGCGAGGCGGTCGCGCTCGCCGTCGACGTCGCCGGGACCGCGCTGGGCGCGGTGCGCATCGACTCCGGCGACCTGGGCGCTCTGGCCCGCGACGTCCGCGGTCAGCTGGACGCGCTCGGGGCGACCTCGACGCGGATCGTGGTGACCAGCGATCTCGACGAGTTCGCGATCGCCGCGTTGGCGTCCGCGCCGGTCGACGCCTACGGCGTCGGCACCCAGCTGGTGACCGGGTCGGGCCACCCGACCTGCGGCTTCGTCTACAAGCTCGTGTCGCGCGAGGACGGCCACGGGGAGATGGTCTCGGTGGCGAAGCGGAGCACCGACAAGGTGTCCATCGGCGGCCGCAAGTACGCCTTGCGCCGTCGCACGGCCGACGGGGTCGCCGAGGCAGAGGTGGTCGGCATCGGCAACCCGCCCGTCGACGACGGCGACGACCGGTCGCTGCTGGTGCCGCTGGTCCGCGACGGCGAGGTCGTGGGGCGCGAGTCCCTGGAGGATGCCCGAGTCCGTCACCTGTCCGCCCGCAAGGAGCTGCCACGGGCCGCCCAGCAGATGTCCCGCGGCGAGCCGGTCATCCCGACCATCCACGTCTGAGGCAGCCATGGCCCTCCTGACCTGTGACTTCTTCTCGGATGCCCTTCAGGTGGGCACCTCGATGACCGTGGTGCTCCCCCAGCGCACCGAGAGTCAGATCGGCGTCGAGGATGTCGCCGTCACCGGCCCGTCCCCGGTGCTCTACCTCCTGCACGGCCTCTCCGACGACCACACCGCGTGGTCGCGCTACACCTCCATCGGCCGGTACGCCGAGGCGGCCGGGCTCGCGGTGGTGATGCCGGCGGTGCACCGCAGCTTCTACGCCAACGAGTCCTCCGGCCACCGCTACTGGGACTTCGTCTCGGAGGAGCTGCCCGAGGTGGTCCGGGCCTTCTTCCAGGTCTCCCACCGACCCGAGGACACCTTCGTCGCCGGTCTGTCCATGGGCGGTTACGGCGCGCTCCGGCTCGCCCTGACCCACCCGGCCCGGTACGCGGCGGCTGCCTCGATGTCCGGCGCTCTGGACATCGTCCGGGCCATGGCGGACCCGGCGCGTGCCGAGCTCTCACGGCGTGTCTTCGGCGACTCGGTGGCACCCGACGAGGACCTCTTCTCGCTGCTCGGACGCGCCGCCGTCGTTCCGCCGCTGCACCTGAGCTGCGGCCGCGAGGACCCGCTGCTCGACTTCACCACCGACTTCGCCGAGACCGCCGTCGGGGCCGGTCACGACGTCACCCTCGACCTCCGGCCGGGTGCCCACGAGTGGGCCTTCTGGGACGACGAGATCCAGCGCGTCCTCGCCTGGCTGCCGCTCCGCCGTGGCTGAGCGGTGTCCGGCGGGGATGCGCGGAGGCATCCGCCGCCGGCGACGGCGATAATCTCGCCCCATGACGCGTGCGCTGATCGTCGTCGACGTGCAGAACGACTTCTGCGAGGGCGGCTCGCTCCCGGTCGCGGGCGGGGCCGAGGTGGCCAGCGACATCGGCACGCTGCTCCACCACTGGACGCGGCAGGACCCGCTGGCGCCGTCGTACGACCACGTCGTCGCGACCAAGGACCACCACGTCGACCCCGGACCCCACTGGTCGGCCGAGCCCGACTACGTCGACTCGTGGCCGGTGCACTGCCGGGTCGGCACCGACGGCGAGGCCTTCCACCCCAACCTCGACCCGCAGCCGTTCGACGCGATCTTCCTCAAGGGCGAGCACGCGGCCGCGTACTCCGGGTTCGAGGCTCGTACGACGCGCGGGGAGGACCTCGCCGACTGGCTGCACCGGCACGGCGTCGACCACGTCGACATCTGCGGGATCGCCACCGACCACTGTGTGCGCGCGACCGCGCTGGACGCCCGCACGTTCGGCTTCGGGACCCGGGTGCTCACCGAGCTGTGCGCCGGCGTCGCACCGGACTCCACCGAGACCGCGCTGGCGGAGATGCGGGCCGCCGGGGTCAGCCTGGACTGAGCCCGGCGAGGGGACCCGCGACGCGCGGCGCCATCGCCTCGGCGAGGGCGACCAGGCCGGTCATCGGCCGCACCATCACCCGGAACTCGGTGATCCGCCCGTCGTCGTCGAGCGAGACGATGTCGACACCCTCGAGCTCGCGTCCGCCCACCGAGGCCGCGAACATCAGCACGTGCCCGCGGCCGTCGTCCTCGGTGAACGTGCGCACGTAGCGGAAGTCCTCGAGGACCTCGCTCGCCGCCGTGATGAACACCATCGTCGCGGCGCGCCCGCGGTAGGGCCGGTGCAGGGCGGGGCTGCGGAACACCACGTCGTCCGCCAGCATCGCCTCCACCGCCGCGAGGTCCTTGGTCTCGAGTGCTGCGCGCAGCTCCTCCATCACTCCCCCTCGAAGACCGGGGTACGACGCTCGGCGAACGCGCGCATCCCCTCGGTGGCGTCCGCGGTGCGCAGCAGCACCGTCTGGCCGGTGCGCTCGCGCTCCAGCGCGTCGTCGAGTCCGGCGTACGCCGCGGCGTTCACCGCGCGCTTGGTGGCAGCGAGTGCGAGCGGCGGCCCGGCGACGAGACGCTCGGTCAGCTCGGTCACCACGGCGTCGAACCCGTCGTCGTCCACGAGGTGACTGACCAGTCCCGCGTCGTACGCCTCGCGGGCGCTGAGCGGCTCGGCGAGCAGTGCCATCCGCATCGCCCGGGCCCGGCCGATCGAGGCGGCGACGGATGCCGTCGAGCCGCCGTCGGGCATGAGGCCGATGCGGGCGAAGGCGAGCAGGAACGACGCGGACTCCGCGGCCACGGTCAGGTCACAGG
>JBAUWD010000561.1:0-3945 GCA_049583575.1 Nocardioides sp. | reverse complement strand
GTCGTCGCTGCGGCGGGCGACGTGCCGATCCCCCCCGTCCAGCACTTCCGCAACGTCGCCGGCATCGGTGCCCGCGGGCTGGTCGAAGGACGCGAGGTGGCGGTCGGGCGCGCCGAGCTGTTCGCCGAGGTCCCCGACGAGGTACGTCGCGTGGTGGCGGCCGCGGGTGACGGTACGCCGGTCGTGGTCGGCTGGGACGGGGTGGCCCGCGGGGTCGTCACCGTGGCCGACACGGTCAAGCCCACGTCGGCACAGGCGATCCAGGAGCTCGAGGCGCTGGGCCTGCGCACGGTGCTGCTCACCGGCGACCACGAGGCCGGCGCCCGACGGATCGCGGACGAGGTCGGCATCCCGACCGTGATCGCTGGCGTCCTGCCCGACCAGAAGGTCGCGACGGTCGCCCGCCTGCAGGCGGACGGCCACGTCGTGGCGATGGCCGGCGACGGTGTCAACGACGCCGCCGCCCTCGCGCAGGCCGACCTCGGACTGGCGATGGGCACCGGTACCGACGTCGCCATCGCCGCCAGCGACCTCACCCTGGTCGGTGGTGACCTCCGCGTCGCCGCGGACGCGATCCGGCTCGCGCGCCGTACTCTCGCCACGATCCGCGGCAACCTCTTCTGGGCCTTCGCCTACAACGTCGCGGCGATACCCCTGGCGGCCGCCGGGATGCTCGACCCGATGATCGCCGGCGGGGCGATGGCCGGCTCCTCGCTGTTCGTGGTCGGGAACAGCCTGCGGCTGCGCCGCTTCCACTGACCGCATCCGGCCGAGCGACCTCAGCCGGACTCGACGTACTGCTTGACCTGGTCGAGCATCCCCTGCCAGTTCGCCGCGAACTGCTGGGCCTGCTCCTCGGAGTCGTTGCCGTCCTGGTCGAGGGTCAGGGTGGTGCCGGCATCGCGGCCGGTGAGCCGGTAGTCGAGCGTGTGGTAGCTCTCGGGCTCGTCGGGCCGGCCGGACAGCGGGCTGTAGTGGGTCATCCGCAGCCGAGCGGGCTCGTCGACCTCGAGGATCTCGCCCTTGTCGCTGAACGGCTTGCCGTCGTACTCGCCGCTCCAGGTGATGGCACTGCCGACCCGCCAGTCGGTCTCGACCTGCGAGCCGAACATGAAGATCGAGATCGCGTCGGGGTCGGTGAGCGCCGTCCAGACCCGCTCCGGCGGGGCGGCGATCTCGATCTCGGCATGGGCCACGTAGCCGGTCATCGGTTCCTCCGATCGTGGGGCGGCTCCTCCGACGTCGTACCCGCCGAGAGGTCGCGCACCGCACCGGCGACGGCGGACGCGCCGCGCCGGCTCAGCACGATGGTGTAGTGGTTCACGTCGTCGACCCGGCGTACGTCGAGGTCCGGCCAGCGCTCGGCGAACCCGTCCACGGTGGCCTGCGGGTAGAGGCCCGGGGGGTCGTCGGCGAAGCCGCGCGGAGCATGCAGGAAGGCCCTCGGGCGCGGCTGCTGCTCCGCGGCCTCGGCGAACGTCGTACCTACGACCATGTCGACCTGGTCGGCCTCGACGACGTCCGGGTCGGCACTCGGCCGACCCGGGTCATCGGGCAGGTCGTAGTCGGCGTACGCCTCGACCTCCGGCGTCCAGTCGCTGGCGAAGGCCGGATGGTGGCGGAACCAGTTGCGGTACTCCTCGCGGGTGTACGACGCCAGCAGGCGCTGCTTGATCGGCTCGAGCCCGGCGAGCACCGCCTGCTCGTCGACGGCGGGGAAGGGCAGCCCCCCGTCGACCAGCACGACCGCCCGCACGAGCTCCGGGGCGCGGGCCGCGAGGACCGCGGCGACGAACGCGCCCATCGAGTGGCCGACGACGACGACCGGCTCGTCGCAGACGGCACGGATCACGGCCGCGCAGTCGTCGGCGTGGACGCCCATGCCGTAGGGGCCGGGCAGCCGGTTGGAGCGGCCACGGCCGCGCAGGTCGGGCGCGAACAGCGGCTGGTCGAGCTCCTGGGCCAGCAACGGCCACGACATCGAGGACGACGTGATCCCGTGCACCGCGAGCACCGGAGGCCCGGCCCCCGGCCAGGACTGGACGCGGAGCGAGCCACCGGCCACCGGGACGTCGAGCACGTCGGTCATGGCTCAGGTCTACCACCGACCGGGAGTGGCCCGGCCCGCAAACCGTTCGACAGGCCGGTCGCGGTCGGGTCGACTGGGTCGATGAGCGGGCGCCTGCACGACGACGAGGTGCCGGTCGGCATCCCTCTCGCCCGGTCGCTGGTCGACCGCCTCGGGCCGCCGTACGCCGGTCTGCCGCTGCGCCGCCTCGACGCCACGGGCTCGACCAACGCGCTGTTCCGGCTCGGAGACGACCTCCTGGTCCGCATCCCCCGACAGCCAGGCGGCACGGAGACGATCGAGAAGGAGCGTCGTTGGCTGCCGTACGTCGCGGCGTCGCTGCCGGTGCCGGTCCCGGAGATCGTGGCGGTCGGCGACCCCGGGTACGGCTACCCGGAGCGGTGGTCGGTCGTGCGCTGGCTCGACGGTGACGTACCCGACTCGCCGACCGGGAGCGAGGAGCCGCGCCACGCCCTGGCGCACGACCTCGCCGCGGTGGTCACGGCGCTCCGCAAGATCGACGTGCCCGCCCGCGCCCAGCGGGACCCGGCGCTGCGGTGGTACCGCGGCGAGCCGCTGGCCGCGATGGACGACGACGTCCGGCGCCTGCTCGGCGAGTGCCGCGAGATCGAGGGTCTGGACCTCGACCTCGGTGCGTGCACCGCCCGGTGGGACGAGGCGCTGACCCTGCCCGGCGCCCGGCGGGCCGGCGAGACGCGCTGGTACCACGGGGACCTGCTCGCGGAGAACCTGCTGGTCCGCGACGGCCGGCTCGCCGCCGTCTTGGACTTCGGTGGCCTCTCGGTCGGCGACCCGACCGTCGACCTCGCCGTCGCGTGGGACCTCCTCGACGTCGAGGCTCGGGAGACCTTCCGCCGGGCGAGCGGCGCCGAGGACGCGGCGTGGCTGCGGGCCCGCGCCTGGGCGCTGGCCCTGGCGGTGATGACGTTCCCCTACTACTGGACGACCATGCCGGGCCGCTGTGCCCAGCGGCTCGCGATGGTCCGCGGCATCCTGGCGGACGCCTAGGGCGTGGCTCCTCGTCCCCGGCCGTCGCGAGCATCGCGGCTCGGCAGGTGGACGGGCTGCCGAGGATCAGCCCGCCGGGCCGTCGGTGTTGTACGTCGGGTCCCCGGCGCCGCAGCGCACGATCACGGCGCGAGCTGGCCCGTCCGTCGGGTTCGACTCACGATGCACGGCACCCGCCGGCACTCGCAGGAAGTCGCCGGGACCGGCCTCGACGACGTGGGAGCCGCCCGGCCCGGACTCGAGCCGCAGCCGTCCGCTCACGACGTAGAGCGTCGTCTCGTGGTCGCCGTGGTGGTGCCAGCCCGAGGTCGCATGCGGCTCGGTGTCGACCGTGCCGCTCCACATGCCGGCGACGTGCGCCGCGACCTGCCGGGTCATGCCCGGGGTGGGGTCCGCCTCGGTCAGCTCGTCCGCGGTCACCATCGAGCAGGGCTGGGCGGGGTCGCGGCTCACGCCCTCAGGCTAGCCAGTCGGGCCGGTACGTCCTCGGACCGGCCCCGTGGGTTCGCGACCTAGGCTGGGGGGATGTACGAGGACGCCGACCTGCTGCTCGCCGAGCGCGAGACCAGGCTGGAGGCCGAGCTGGCCGAGCTCACCAGGCCGCCCGGCGAGCTCGGCACGATCTCGTTCGGCAAGCGGGTCGGGGAGGGCACGTCCATGGCGGTCGACCGCCTGGCCGCGGTGTCGACGCAGGAGCACCTGCTCGCGATGCTCGACGACGTACGACGCGCGCGGCGGCGCATCGCCGAGGGCGCCTACGGCGCCTGCGAGGTGTGTGGCGAGCCCATCCCGGCCGACCGGCTCGAGGCCCGCCCCTGGTCGAACCGCTGCGTCGCGCACAGCTGAGC
>JBAUWD010000560.1:0-6581 GCA_049583575.1 Nocardioides sp. | reverse complement strand
CGGGACGCCGGCCGCGCGGTGCACGGCGAGCCAGCCGCACAGCACGTCGTCGCCGAGCGGCGTGAGCCCGTCGCCGTACCCGACCAGGTCGCCCACCGTTCCCGGGCAGACGTCAGCGGGAAGAGCGACGAGCCCGGCGCCGCCGGGCCGGGGGGACCCGTGTGCGACGGCCGGGCTCGCCTTCGGGACCCGGGCCGCGTCGAAGCGTGGCGCGCGAACATCCACGAGCCGACCGGTCACCAGGGCGCGTCCGCCCCAATGAAGGATCCCACCCTCAAGATAGGGCGTCTCGGGCCGAAGTGGGGCTACCGAGGCGAGTGTCGTGCGCAGCGAGTTGGGCAGGCCCGGTGCCCCCGCTCGCGCGATGCCCAGGCAGCGTCCGGCCACCTCGAGATGGACGACGGCGGCACACTCGTGGAGCACCTCGACGCGTCCGTCCGGCGCCGTACGCAGCCAGGCGGCGACCCGTGGCGGAGCCGCGACCGCGAGGGTCGGCTCGGCTCGTCCGGGACTGCTCACGGAGCCACGCTAGCGGCTGCGGACACGGCCCGGGCGAGCGCGCCAGGGCTCCCGGTACGGCGCTCCTCCACCGATTTGCCTGCCCGGAGGTGTGTGATGTGGCTCACCAGCGGGGGTGCTCGAGCCCCGCGCATCGAGGAGGTCCAGATGTCGACGATGTTCAGCTGGCGCGAGGTTGACCCGGCTCCGGGTGAGCCGGTCGCACCGGACGAGCGGCTCGCGTGGGGCAAGACCATCGGGATCGGCGCCCAGCACGTGATGGCCATGTTCGGAGCGACGTTCGTCTTCCCCGCCATCATGGGTCTGAGCCCCAACCTGGCGATCCTGATGAGCGGCATCGCCACGATCTGCTTCCTGCTGATCGTCCAGGGCAAGGTGCCGAGCTACCTCGGCACGTCGGCGTCGTTCGTCGGCGTGGCGACCGCCATCTATGCGCACCCGGGCGCGAAGCCCTCGGACGTGACCGGGGCGATCCTGGTCGCCGGCCTCGTGCTCGCCGTCGTGGGCGTGATCATCCACTACTCCGGTCCCGGCCTGGTCAACGCGGTCCTGCCTCCGGTCGTCACCGGCGCGGTCGTGATGCTGATCGGGTTCAACCTCGCGCCGGTCGCGGCCACGACGTACATGCCGGCCGACCCGTGGATCGCCATCGTCACGATGGTCGCCGTGATCCTCATGGCGGTCGGGCTCCGCGGGTTCATGGGCCGCATCGCAGTGTTCCTGGGACTGGTCTTCGGCTACGTGCTCTCGTGGGTGTGCGACCTGTTGTTCGGAGACATCCACAGCCCGCTTCCCGGCGCGGCGGCGGCGACCACCCATCCACGCGTCTCGTGGGCGGGCGTCAAGACGGCCGACTGGTTCGGCTTCCCGCCCCACACGCCGGACAGCCTGACCGGCAACCAGGGCTTCACCGCACAGTCCAGCCAGCTCGGCTGGCACGCCCCCTCGTTCTCGATCACCTTCATCCTGCTGGCGATCCCGGCGGTGATCGCGCTGGTGGCCGAGAACACCGGTCACGTCAAGGCCGTCGCCGAGATGACCGAGCGGGACCTGGACCCATACCTCGGCCGGGCCATCGCCGCCGACGGCGTCGGCACGGCTCTCGCCAGCGCCGTGGGAGGCTCGCCGACCACGACGTACGCCGAGAACATCGGGGTCATGGCCGCCACCCGCGTCTACTCGACTGCGGCCTACTTCGTGGCGGCGATCGTGGCGATCGTGCTGGGCTTCATCCCGAAGTTCGGTCAGATCGTCGACGCCACCCCGGGTGGCGCCCTCGGCGGGGTCACCCTGGTGCTCTACGGCATGATCGGTCTTCTCGGGGCGAAGATCTGGAAGGAGAACAACGTGGACTTCGCCAGACCGGCCAACCTCGTCCCGATCGCCGCGGGCATCATCTTGGGCATCGTGGCCGGCAGCTCGCTCAAGATCGCTCACAACTTCACCCTGTCCGGCATCGCGCTGGGCACGGTCGTCGCGGTGGGCGGCTACCACCTGGCGCGGGTGGTGAGCCACGACGAGGAGGACGCGGGCTCGATGATCGTGGTCGGCGGCCCGGACGTCCAGACCAACGACCCGCTCCCGGGCACGTCCGTCGACCGTGAGCCGGGACACCGGGGCGAGCCCGGCCAGGAGTGACTTGAAGCCGGCACCGTTCGCCTACGTCCGACCGCGGGGCCTCCAGCACGCGCTGGAGGCCCTCGCGGCCGATCCGGGGGCGAAGGTCCTCGCCGGCGGCCAGAGCCTGGTGCCCCTCCTCAACATGAGGCTGGCGGCGCCGACCACCCTGGTCGACATCAACGGCCTGCCCGACCTGGCGGAGGTGGAGGTCGCCGACGACGGCGTACGCATCGGGGCGCTCGTGCGCCACGCCGACGTGCTCGCCTCCGCCGCCGTACGACGAGTGCAGCCGCTGGTCCCCCTCGCGCTCGGCCACGTGGCCCACGCGACGATCCGCAACCGCGGCACGACGGTCGGCTCGCTGGTGCACGCCGACGCGGCGGCGGAGATGCCGATGGTGCTCGCCCTGCTCGGGGGCTCCGTGACGGTCGCCTCCACCGCCGGCACCCGCACGATCGAGGCGGCCGACCTCTACGCCGGCCCCATGGAGTCGACCCTGCGGCACGACGAGATCGCCGTCGACGCGTTCTTCCCGGCCCTCGGCCCGGGTGAGGGCGTGGCGTTCGCGGAGATCGCGCGCCGCAACGGCGACTACGCGGTCTGTGGCGTCGGCGCCGTGGTGCGCCGGGACGGTGACGAGGTGGTGGCGGCGCGGGCCGGGTACCTGTCGGTCGCGGAGGTGCCGACCGTGGTCGACCTCACCGCGGCGCTCGGCGGCGCGGTCTCGGCGAGCTCGACCGACACCGCGGGTGACATGGCGCTGGAGCAGCTCGACCCGCTCGACGACCTCCACGCCTCCGCCGAGTACCGCTCCCACCTGGTCCGCGTCCTCACCGCCCGCGTCCTGCGGGCGGCCTACGACCACGGTCGGAGAGGCGAGGCACGATGACCACCGACGGCGCGCCACCACAGAAGGTGACCAGAAGCGAACCGGAACCACGTCACGAGATCCGGCTGCACGTCAACGGCGTAGCGCACGACGTCCGGGTGCCCGCCCGGCGGCTGCTGTCCGACGCCCTGCGCCACGACCTCGGTCTCACCGGCACCCACGTCGGCTGCGAGCACGGCGTGTGCGGCGCGTGCACCGTGCTGATGGACGGCCGTCCGGTGCGGTCGTGCCTGATGTTCGCGGTCTCGGCGGTCGACGGCGAGGTCACGACGGTCGAGGGACTGACTCGGCCCGACGGCTCGCTCGGGCCGGTGCAGCAGGCGTTCCTCGAGTGCCACGGGCTGCAGTGCGGGTTCTGCACCCCGGGGTTCCTGACCACGATCACCGCGGCCCTCGAGGACAACCCCTCGCCGTCCGAGGACGACGCGCGCGAGATGGTCGCCGGCAACCTGTGCCGCTGCACCGGCTACACCAACATCGTGCGGTCGGTGCTGCGTGCGGCACAGATCGCGGGTGCCGGGGTCTCGACGGACCGCGGGGTCTCGACGGACGGCGGCGGGGGCGGCGCCTGATGGCCACCCGGATGTTCGGCGAGCCGGTCCAGCGCGTCGAGGACCAGCGCTTCCTGCGCGGCGGGGGCCGGTACGTCGACGACGTCGCGGTCGGCGCGGACACGCTGCACGCGGCCGTGCTGCGCTCGCCCCACGCCCATGCGCGGATCCTCGACATCGACGTCTCGGCCGTGCTCGACCTGGACGGCGTGCACCTGGTCTGGACCCACGACGACCTGACCGGGTCGATGGCCGAGCCGCTCCCTCTGCTGATCCCGCATCCGGCGCTCGTCCAGGGCCGGACCCAGTACGCGCTCGCGAAGGACGAGGTCAACCACGTCGGCGAGGCGGTCGCGTTCGTGGTCGCCGACGACCGCTACGTCGCGGAGGACGCCGTCGCGCGCATCCGGGTCGACTACGACCTGCTGCCGGCCGTCATCGGGGTCGAGGCGGCGCGCGCGGCCGACCGGCTGGTGCACGACGACGTCCCCGGCAACGTCGCCGCCCGGCTCGAGCAGGAGAACGGCGACGCGCGCGCAGCCATCGCCGCTGCGCCGTACACCCTGAGCCTGGACCTCACCGTCGAGCGCAGCGCGAGCATGCCGCTGGAGGGCCGCGGCACGGTGGCGCGCTGGGACCCCGACGTCGGCCGGCTGACGGTCTGGACCTCCACGCAGACCTCCACCGGCGTCCGTGCCGCGGTCGCCGCCAAGCTCGGTCTCGACCTGGGTCAGGTCGACGTCGTGACGCCCGACGTCGGCGGCGGCTTCGGCGTGAAGATCAACCACCCGTGGCCCGAGGAGCTCCTGGTGCCCCTCGCGGCGCGCACGCTCGGCCGGGTCGTGAGGTTCACCGAGGACCGCCGCGAGCACTTCGTCTCCTCGGCGCACGAGCGCGGTCAGGTCCACCACGTCGAGGTCGGCTACGACGACGAGGGCCGGGTGCTCGGGCTCGACGTGCGGTTCTGGCACGACCACGGCGCCTACATCCCCTACGGGCTGATCGTCCCGATCATCACCTCCACCCAGCTGCTCGGTCCCTACAAGCCGGGCGCGTACCGAGTGGTCTTCGAGAGTCTCTACACCAACACGGTGATGGTCACGCCGTACCGCGGCGCCGGCCGGCCGCAGGGCTGCTTCGTCATGGAGCGCACCCTGGACGCGATCGCGGCAGCGCTCGGCAGAGACCGCGCCGACGTGCGCGCGGTGAACTTCATCCAGCCCGACGAGTTCCCCTACGACCAGGGCCTGGTCTTCCAGGACGGTCGCGAGCTGGAGTACGACTCCGGCGACTACCCGGCGTCGCTGGCCAGGCTCAAGGCCCTGATCGGGTGGGACGAGTTCCCGCGCTTCCGCGAGGAGCTGGCCGCCGAGGGCCGGCGCGTCGGCATCGGCCTGGCCTGCTACGTCGAGGGCACCGGTGTCGGCCCCTACGAGGGCGCCCACGTGCACGTCGAGACCTCCGGCAAGGTCAAGGTCGCGACCGGCCTGACCACGCAGGGTCAGGGGCACGCGACCGTCTTCGCCCAGATCGTCGCCGACGTGCTCGGCTGCCGGTTCGAGGATGTCGAGGTGGTCACCGGCGACACCCGCCGGATGCCCTACGCCGTCGGCACGTTCGCCTCGCGCGCCGCGGTGATGAGCGGGTCGGCCGTCCACCTGGCCGCCACGCGGGCCCGCGAGAAGGCCCTCCGGATCGCCGCCGACGCGCTCGAGGCGTCGGTCGACGACCTCGAGATCGCCGACGGCGTCGTCTCGGTGCGCGGCACCGACGCGTCGATCGACCTCGGCACGGTCGCCGTCTTGTCCAACCCGCTGCGCTACGCCTTCGACGAGGCGTCGAAGGCGGCCACCCAGTTCTCGGTCGGCGACCCCGGCAAGCCGCCCGTGGCCGACGACGACGAGCCCGGGCTCGAGGGCCGCGACTTCTACTCGCCCGAGCGGTCGACGTTCGCCTCCGGCATGCATGCGGTCATCGTCGAGACCGACCCGGAGACGGCGGAGATCTCGATCCTGAAGTACGCCGTCGTCCACGACTGCGGGCGCCTGATCAACCCGATGATCGTGGAGGGGCAGATCCAGGGTGGCGTCGCCCAGGGCGTGGGTGGCGCGCTCTACGAGCGGATGGCGTACGACGAGTCGGGGCAGCTCCGCAACGCGTCGTTCATGGACTTCCTGATGCCCTACGTGACCGAGGTGCCGCCTCGCATCGACATCGACCATCTCGAGACGCCGTCCCCGCTCAACCCGCTCGGCATCAAGGGTGCGGGCGAGGCGGGGGTGATCCCGTCCGCCGCGGTGTTCGCGTCCGCGATCTCCGATGCGGAGGGCTTCGCCGTCACCGCGATGCCGATCTCGCCGTCCGAGCTGTTCCACCTGCGGCTGGCCCATCCGCGGGTCGAGCCTGTCGAGACCCGGGAGCCCCGATGAAGATCTCTGGTCAGAACGTCCTGCCCTTCCCGGTCGAGCGGGTCTGGGAGGCGCTGCTCGACCCCGCCGTCCTGGTCCGCACCATTCCCGGCTGCGAGCGTCTCGAGACGACCGGGGACCACACCTACGCGATGACCGTGACCGCCGGGGTCGCCTCCATCCGCGGCACCTACGACGGCAGCTGCGTGCTGTCCGACCTGGTGCCCCACGAGTCGCTGGTGATGCGGCTCCAGGGCTCCGGCGCCCCGGGCACGATCGACGCGACCGTCCAGGTCGGCTTCGCTCCGGCGGCCGAGGGCGGTGCGCGGATCTCCTACGACGCGGACGCCGTCGTGGGCGGCATGGTCGGAGGCGTCGGCCAGCGGATGCTCGGCTCGGTGTCGAGGAGGATGGCCACGGAGTTCTTCGACAACGTCGGCCGGGCCATCGGCGGTGGTGTCGCCGCCGTCGCGCCGGCCCCGGATGCGGGCACCGGCGAGCCTGCGGTGGGCCGGGTGTTCACCGCCCCCGCGCGGCCGGCGCCCTCGCAGCAGGACTTCCTCAAGGGCATCGCCGTCGGCGCCGGGCTGGTGC
>JBAUWD010000559.1:0-29015 GCA_049583575.1 Nocardioides sp. | reverse complement strand
TTCGGCGAGCGTGCGACGGTCGCCAACGCCACCGGCTGCTCCTCGATCTACGGCGGCAACCTGCCCACCACGCCGTGGACCAAGAACGCCGCGGGTCGCGGGCCGGCCTGGTCGAACTCGCTGTTCGAGGACAACGCCGAGTTCGGCCTGGGACTGCGGCTGGCCGCCGATCTGCACACCAAGCTGGCTCGCGAGCGGCTCAGCGAGCTGCGCGACGTGGTCGGGGCCGAGCTCGTCGACGCGATCCTCGGCGCCCGGCAGGTGCGCGAGTCCGAGTTCCACACGCAGCAGGAGCGGGTGGCCGAGCTGACCCGCCGGCTCGAGGGCCTGACCGGCCCGGCGGTCGACGACCTGCGCAGCGTGGCCGACCATCTGCTGCGGCGCAGCCTGTGGATCGTCGGTGGCGACGGCTGGGCCTACGACATCGGGTCCGGGGGGCTCGACCACGTGCTCGCCAGCGGGCGCGACGTCAACGTGCTCGTCCTGGACACCGAGGTCTACTCCAACACCGGCGGCCAGTCGTCCAAGGCCACCCCGCTCGCCGCCGTGGCCAAGTTCGCCGCAGCCGGCAAGACGGTCGCCAAGAAGGACCTTGCGCTGCAGGCGATGGCCTACGGGAACGTCTACGTCGCGCGCGTGGCCATGGGCGCCGACCCGCACCAGACGCTCACCGCGTTCCGTGAGGCCGAGGCCTACGACGGGCCGAGCCTGATCATCGCCTACAGCCACTGCATCGCCCACGGCTACGACATGCGCAAGGGGCTCGACCAGCAGTACAAGGCCGTCGCCTCAGGTCACTGGCCGCTGGTGCGCTATGACCCCACGGTGCGAGCGCAAGGAGGCAACCCGTTCCAGCTCGACTCGCCCCGGCCGCGCATCCCGCTCGCGGACTACATCTACAACGAGCTGCGCTACCAGCTCCTGCGCAACAGCGACCCGGTCGAGGCCGAGCGGCTGTTGGTGCTCGCCCAGGCCGCGGTCGACCAGCGCTGGCAGACCTATGAGGAGATGGCCACCCGCGGTGCGCAGCGCTTCCCGACCGACGCCCGCGCGCGCGCCGCCGACACAGGAGTGCCGGTGGGCTCTGGGCGGACGGCATCCGACGCCGATCCTTCGGATGTGCGGCCGGTGACCGCGGCTGACCCGGCCGAAAAGGCGGCGAAGTGACCTCCTCGGAAGCCGGGGCGACGCTGCCCGTCAGCCTCGCTACGACGTACCTCGGACTGCCGCTGCGCAACCCGCTGGTTGCCAGCCCTTCACCCGCTACGAGCACCGTGGATCGGTTGAGGGCGCTCGCCGACGCCGGAGTGGGGGCGGTGGTGCTGCCTTCGCTCTACGAGGAAGAGGTCAACGCCGAGGAGCTCCACGATTTCGAGCTCACCGAGCCGTTCGAGGATGCCCACGGGGAAGCGCAGGGCTACTTCCCCCGCCTACCTGAGACCTCGCTGCCCGGGGCGACATCGCGCTACCTCGTTCTCGTCGAGCAGGCTGTCCGCGCGGTCGACATACCGGTGATCGCCAGCCTCAACGGAAGCACGGTTGGCGGCTGGACCGACTTCGCCCGCCGGATCGAGGCCGCGGGTGCAGCCGCGCTCGAGCTCAACATCTACTTCGTGCCCGGCGATCCCCACACCTCGGGCCGGGCCGTCGAGGACCGACACGTCGAGATCGTGCAGCAGGTCAAGTCCGTCGTGTCGTTCCCGGTTGCGGTGAAGCTCAGCCCGCACTTCAGCTCCACCGGCGAGATGGCACTGCGACTGGACGCGGCAGGCGCCGACGGCCTCGTGCTGTTCAACCGCTTCCTGCACCCCGACGTCGACCCGGAGACCCTGGTTGTCGCCCCAGGCGTCGGGCTGTCCACGCCGGAGGAGGCGCGGCTGGCGCGCTCGTGGATCGCGATCCTCCACGGGCACCTGCGCGCCTCGCTTGCCGCGACGACCGGCGTCGAGGACGCCCATGACGTCGCCGCCTACCTACTCGCTGGAGCAGACGTCGTCATGACCGCCTCCGCCCTGCTACGGCACGGCATCGGGCACGCGGAGGTGCTACTCGACGGGCTCACCGAATGGCTGCGGCGGAAAGGTTTCGGCTCCGTTGCCGACGCGCGAGCCCGGCTCGCGGTGCCCACCGACGTCGACCCTGATGCCTACCAGCGCGCCGGCTACGTCGCAGCGCTGGACACCGCGCGGCGGACCTACGGAGCGCTGAACGCGACGTAGCTACCGCTCGCGCAAGCGCCGGGCAGGTTCGACGGGAGCAGGCACTCAAAGGGTGCTGGCGCCGCGCACCAGTCAAGCGGGCCGGAGGGAAAGCTGTCAGTCCTTGGGGGTCTCGTCCGGGTCGGCGTCGTGGTCCCCAGCAGCATGTCCCGGTCGTCGGCAGCCGAGGTGCGGTCGTCCTCGTGCCGCGAGTTCGCACTGTGACTTTGAAGAGCTCGGTCGTCGCCGACTCATCTTTGGGTTACGCCGGGACGACCTGGCCGGTGAGGACGGATCCCAGCCGTTCCACGCCTACCGGCTCATCCGACAGCAGAGGAACGATTGCGACCCGGTCGGACAAGGACTCGACGCGGGCAATCTGGTCGACCTCGTTCTCGGCGCGAACCCGGAGAACCGGTGACTCTGGTTGTGCGGCGGTTTCCAAGGGAGTTCGAGCGCGCACAGTCGGGCGCTCGACTGACTTCAGCTGCGCGCGGACGACTCGAGGCAGCCTCGTGGCCCAATGGCGGCGGTGTGGCCGCTTCGTGGCGGTGCCCTGGCGGCGCCATTCGTACTGGATCTGCAACTGACCAGCAGCTAACAACGGCAAACGCAGCCGAGCGACCACAGGCGGGCCGGCCCAAATGGCGAAGGGCCCTTGAGAGTATGAGTCGCAAGGGCCCTTCTGTGATCGGTACCGGTGACGCTTCCGATCGGCGACTCTTCGTCTCCGGTCCCGGCGGCCTCGTCACCCTGCCGCCGCGAAGGGTTGCCCCTCCGTGTGGACCTTCTCTTCCGAGTCGTCCCGATCCCCCTTGCGGGGGGTCGTGAGGACAGTTCTACGCCCGGCCCGGGGCCTCCACAAGGGACTTTGTGCCCTGGCTTCGCGGGTTCGGCGCGGATGGAGTGTTGTCCAACCAGGCGGCTCCTGAGCAGTTCCCAGCTGACAACTCTCGTGTCTCTCGCGCGTGCTGGTCGCCGGGTGGGAAGGCGGCTACTCGCGGAAGTTCGGGACGCACTGGGCGATCAGTACGAAGTCGTTGTGACCGAGCCCTGGTGGGGCGGGGAGCCGATCTGAGGCACGCGCCCTCGGTGGGAGAGGTGTGCGCTCTTGCGGCAAGACCCAGGTGTCGACCGGTAGGATTGAGGATCTGAGCGGGCGCTTCCATGGCTAGCAATTGCAGCTCTCGCCGGATCTGAGTGAGGCCTGCTCATCACCCGTCCACTCGACCCTGCGTGCGCGACTGCTCGTGAGGTTGGTCGCTAGTTGGGTCGTCCAGGTGTCTCAGGAAGACCGCCGCCGCGCGAACCACCAGCCGAGCAGCATGCCGAGGAGAGTGAGCAGGGGGACGAGGTTCCAGAGCATGCCCTGCATCTCCCGTGTGAGTCCGGTGCTTGCTTCCAGGACAGGGTTCAGGAACCGGTAGATGCCCGTCGCGACCGCGAGCCCGAGCGCGCCCCCGATGAGGGTGAACAGCCATGTGCGCATAGCGCGCTAGTTCGTGTGAGCGTGAACGACTGCCATGGGGCAGCCGGCAAGGTGCAGCAGCTTGTGAGTCAGGGAGCCGACGGCGAGGCCGTGGAAGCCGCCACGGCCGCGTGAGCCGACGACGAGCAGGTCCGCTCGGTGCGACGCGGTTGCGAGGGCGTGGAGCGGCCCGTCCCGATGGACGTCGAGCTCGACCTGGACGTGTGGGTACTGCTCACGGAAGGGGGCGATCTGGTTCTCCACCTCCTGGCGGCGCCTGGTGACCTCGTCGTTGTCCTCCGGCAACGGCCGGAGGAGGTGGGTCGGCCACCCCTGCGGGAGGCCCAGCCCGCTGACCACCTGGAGCCGGGCCTGGCGAAGGGCCGCCGCGCCGAACGCGAAGGCGAGGGCCTCAGTGGAGTCCAGCGATCCGTCGGTGCCGGCCACGACGAGGTGGTGTCCGGTGGTGACGTGGTTGACGACGACGACGGGGCAGGCGGCGTGTCCGACCAATTGCAGGGCTGTGGAGCCGAGGAGCAAGTTGCCGATGTTCTCGCCCTTGGCGCCGATGACGACCGCATGGGCGTTCTCGGACTCCGCGAGCAGGACATGGGCCGGGGTCCCCATCGGCATCTCGGTGATGATGTCCAAGTCGGGGTAGGCCTCGCGGATTAGGGAAGTGGCCTCCTCGATCAGCTCGCGGCCGTGCTTCTCCGCCTCCTCGAACCGACCCGGTGGGTAGAGCGGGATGTCCACCGAGTACCGGGGCAGTGCGTGGACCAAGCGGAGTGGGACCTCGTGCAACGAGGCTCGGTGCGCCGCCCACATGAGCGCCTTGAGACTCCGGCCGGTGCCGTCGACTCCGACGACGACAGGGTTGGTCATCACTGCCTCCTCATGATTCCTTCTCTTCGGAGTCCCGCATCGCTGCTAGCTCTCGCCTCACGTGATCGATCTCCTCCTGCAGGTCCTGCAGGTAGTCCTCCAGTTCTTCGGGGTCACGGCCACGGCGACGTCGACGCGGCCGTTCGTACGGCTCCTCCGGTGGGTAGTACGAGGGCGGCGGATACGGCGGCGGTGGGTACTGCGGCGGTGGGTACTGCGGCGGTGGGTACTGCGGTGGATAGAGATAGCCCTGGTGGTGCCAGGGTCCGTGGCCGCACCAACAACTCATGGCTTCAACCTCCTGAGGTCTCTTCGCCAGTACAGTCCGGAGAGGGGCGTAGTTGAAGGGCCGAATGTCCCACGGGTGGGAACGAGAAATCTGATGGACCGCTTCATCGCGGGGCGTCAGGTCGACACACCACACCAGGTCGCCATCTTCGAGAGAGTTGATGGCCGAAGGCGCCGGCTATGCGCTCATAGTCGACGGTGTGCTCGCCGCCGAGAGCGAGCCACTCGACCGCCTTCCTGCCGATGCCGAGATCAGCGACATCCAGGGCGCCCACGGCTTCGGCTGATTTGGCCCCGGGCTGTTCTCAGGCGAGCAGAGCCACTGCCAACAGCACCCCAAGGCCCAGCGCGAAGGTCGCCGTATGGATGAGCTTCTCCCGCGGCTCGGGGGACGTGGTGATCTCGGGCAGCAGATCGGCGACCGCGATGTAGATGAAGTTGCCTGCAGCGAAGGGAACGAGCACCGCAACATCGACGTTTCCCGCAAGCCCGTAGGCAATCAGCCCACCCATGGGAAAGGTCAGGGCCGACGCGAAATTGAACATCAGCGCCTGTCGAGTGCTCCACCCGCTGTGCACGAGGATCCCGAAATCCCCTAGCTCCTGGGGAACCTCGTGGGCCGCGGCCACCACCCACGTCACGAGGCCCAGACGTACGTCGAGCATGAACGCACTGCCGACCGCGACACCACCGATCAGGTTGTGCAGACCATCGGCGGCCAAGATCATGTATCCGAGCGGACGGTGCTCGCTCACCGGGCGATGGCAGTGATGCCAGTGCAGGAACTGCTCGAGCACATGAAAGACGAACAAGCCGGCCACGACCCATACGAACACCAACAACGGGTCATCGATGACCGCCACCGACTCCGGCAGCATGTGGAACATCGCGCCACCGAGCAGCGCCCCGGCGGCCAGCGCCACCAGCGGCATCACCAGGCGTCGAAACAGGCTCTCGCGCACCAGCACGGAGGCGATGCCGACCAGGGCCAGCGCACTCATGGCCAGGCCTGAAACGATGATCCACGCCAGAACCGGCACATCCTGACCGTATCCGTCAGATGCTGATGCGGGCTCTGTACTTGTCGATGGGGAGCTGAAGCGAGACCGGGCAGGCCAGTACAACTTCAGGATCAATCACCAGCGGCGCATCTGCCTCCCTCTGGACCACGGCCGGCCCAGAGGACGTGGTGACCCCGGTGTCTATGGAGGCTCCGGATGGTGTCTCTACGCCCATGGTGGGTGGTGTGCAGCGGGTCCGGAGCGAGTCTCTTCGAGGCTGACCCACCGGCCAGGTGCGCCGGGTGGTCTCATGACTGGCAACCCAGGGGGTCGCATTACCTCAAGCCGGAGTGCCATTGGTGAACAGTCATGGCCAACGCCGGGCAGTGATCCAAGGCTCGCAAGTTCGATTACGAACATCACTGGCAATCAGTGACAGAGGATTTCGTGTAGCGGTCCCCGGAACCCGTGGTCTGGACGTCCTGGCCATCTGCCCCGCGATCGCCGCCTCCAAGCGGATCTGTCTGCCACACCGGGCAGATCGACCCGTCGGCCGCGCTGGTTGCGATGGGGGTAAGCGCCGAGACGGCCGCAGGGGCGATCCGGCTCTCCTCGGGTCGGCACACCACCTCCGACCAGGTCTCCGCTTCGGCCAACGCCATCACCGCTGCAACCGCCACACTGACGGCCTGATCGAACCGCGTCGCGCCCGGCCGCAGCTGGATTCGACACGTCATCGAATTGTCATCGGAAACGATGGGCAACTGTCCCGAGACGTTCCGATACAGTTGGAGCCGTCCGATGGGGAATCTCCTCAAGAACCCGAGGTTTTCCAAGGGGACCCGAGAATTGCAGTAGTCCGGGACAGGCCTCCGATCACGTCCAGAGGTCGCGGGTTCTAATCCCGCCCCCGCTACCAATGTGAGCCGTTGGAGGCGTGCTTTCCGCCCTGAAGGCTCCTACCAGCGCAGTTGAGCGGCGATCCATGGCGCCCCCGGATGGTGTCGGCGTGGCAGTCCTGAGTTACGCTCCCGCGGCGCGCGGAGGCACCGCAATCTGGGGCGTGACCCACCAGGTGAGGCATGGGATGAGGCTTGATCACATGAAGGTCGAGATCAGTCACCACGCCACGGAGGCGTACGAGCTGCTCGGTGTCGACCGGCGGCGAACTCTTGCTGCACCAGAGGACGACATGTGGGCGACGTTCGCAGATCGGGCCGAACCGTATGCGCTCATGCTCGGGGACCAGCTCATGGGTCGGTTCTCGGTCGACCAGGACAACCAGCTACATGCGTTCTACGTCCGCGACGACCACGAAGCGATCGCCACCGATCTCTTCCTGCGCGTTCTCGACGAGATCGACATCTCCGCAGCGATGGCATCGACCGTGGATCCCGCGTTTCTGTCTCTCAGTCTGGCAGCCGGCGGCCGGGCTCGGCCGGTCGCGTTGATGTATGACCACACGACACAACCCGAGGGTGACGAGACTGTGGAGCTTCGCGTCGCAACTGCCGCAGACCACGGGGCCGCCGTCGTGTTCGACCACGGCGCAACCGGTTCGCCCGAAGCGTTTCTGGTGCCCTATGTGGCGGAGCGCATCGACCGTGGCGAGCTCTACCTCGTCGAAGCCAAGGGCAAGATCGTCGCGACTGGGGAGTGTCGAGTAGACGTTCGGGCGCCCGGGAACGCCCACCTCGGCCTCGTCGTGGGTGCTGAGCAACGCGGCCAAGGGATCGGGACTCGCCTCATGCACACCCTCACTGAGCTCTGCACCCTGCGAGACCTGACACCCCGCTGCTCGACCGAGCCCGCCAACGTGGCAGCGCAGAAGGTCATCCGGCGCGCCGGGTTCCGGAACCGCCACCGGGTCTTCAGGGTCGCCATGGCGAAGAACTGACGTTGCCCACGTCGGAAAGCCCGTCCGAGTGCGACAAAGTGGGCGGAGCGTCTCAACGCCTGAGGGGCCACATCAGCAGCTGTTAGGCATCCTGCGCCGGCATTCGCTTGACGCCGCCGCGCGGGCGAGCGTCGTATGTATGCGTCTACAGGGTCCCGGGAGTGACCCGGCCGGTGCTGATCAACGGTGCGCCCGGCTCGGGGAAGTCGACTCTTGCCGAGCGTCTCGCCCAGGATCAGCGGATGGCCCCGGCCTCGACCTCGATGGCATCAAGCACTCTTGGGTCGCTGGAGCGAGGATCTCTTCGAGTCGGGAATGCATGCCAGACGCCTTCTCCTGCGACCGCTCGGGTCTCTACGGAAGGCGCGACCGGGAGCGGCCTGGATCGATGCACGGGGGCTCACTGGCCTTGACCCTCGACCTGCTTCGTGCGGCTCTGACCCCACGCGGGGTCGAACGAACCGGCCTTGGCGGCTCGGTCGTCGCCGCGCGGGAGCAAGACCACCGGCGCCGGCAGCGCGAAATGTGGGTGGCCGGTCGTGACGGGCGCGGGTAGGGTGCGGCAGTCCGTGACGCAGCCCAAGGAGGTGGGACCCATGAGCAGGACGAAGGTGGGTGCTCCCTGCCCCGGTCACGGTGGGCGACTGACGTAGGTGTCGCCGGGAGCCCCGTGACCACGACGGCAGCTCCCGAAAGGTGACGTCTCATGGACTCTCTACGCCTCGCACCCCCTGTCTCAGCCACTGCTCCCGGCACGACCGGACCTGGGAAGTCCAGCGCCCCCACTGTGTCCAGCCAGGTTCTCGAACGCGACTTCACTCTCGGCGAGGTCACCGGGGTCCTGTGGTCATCCGGCCCCGACTCGGCGCCGACGCCAGCCTTGGTGCTGCTCGGACATGGCGGCGGCCTCCACAAGAAGACTCCCGAGCTCGTGGCCCGCGCCCACCACTACGTGTCCGTGTGGGGGTTCACGGTGGTCGCCGTCGACGCGCCCGGCCATGGCGACCGGCCACGCACGGCGCGCGACAGTCAGGCTCGTGCCGACCTTCGCGACGCGATGGCGGCCGGCGACACGGCCCGTGTTGCCGCAGTCACCGTCGACTACGGCAGAGCACTGGCACGTCGGGCAGTGCCGCAGTGGCAGACAGTCATCGACGCGCTCCTGCACACACCGGAGCTGCCAGGCCTGTCGCAGTACGGCGACGACACTCCGGTCGGATACGGCGGCGGCATCACCCTCGGAACCGGCATCGGCGTCCCGCTGGCCGCAGCGGAGCAGCGCATCAAGGCCGCCGTCTTCGGCGGCGGGTTCGTCGTCGACGACGAGCTGTTGGATGCGGCCCGACGCATCACCGTGCCCGTGCAGTTCCTCCTGCCGTGGGATGACGAGCATGTCGATCGCCAGTCCGCGCTCGCGCTGTTCGACGCGTTCGCCTCGGCGGACAAGACGCTTCACGCCAACCCCGGCGACCACCGGACCATCACCTGGCGTGGACTCGACCACGGGTTCCTTGCTCGTCACCTGCTCGGCGACGCCGAGGCATCGTCCTGATGCGCCCTCGGGTCGCGCCGGCGTCAGCCACCCTTGAGGCTCTCGGCTGGAAGGGCACCGAACAAGGCGTCGCCGATGCGTGCGAGCACCGCGTCCAGGCCGGCTTCCCGGTCGTCGGCGGGCTCATCGGTGAGCGGACCGCCGGCGTGCAGAGCCGCGAACCCGTGCACGGTCGACCAGCAGAACCGGTCAGCCCACTCCCGCTTCTCAACCGAGATCACGCCGGTGCGCACACACTCGTCGAGCGCATCGGTCAGGACCTCCTGAGGGCCAAGACCGTCGAGCACCGGGCGGGTCCCGATCGCGAAGGCAGTGTGGAACAGCCCGGGTTCGGTGACCGCGAAGTCGACGTAGGACCTTCCGACCTCGCCCAGCGCCGCGGCTGCACGCTGCGGTGGCCGAAGATCTGGGAGCGCATGGATGCGCTCGAGCATGGTGGCGGCGAGCTGTCCCAACGCGACCGCGGCTACGGCGGACACGAGGGCGTCCCGGTCGGCGAAGTGACGGTAGGCCGCGTTCGGGGCCACCCCCACCGACCGGGTGGCCTCGCGCAGCACCACCGCGTCCGGGCCGCCCCGCCGGGCCATGTCGACGCCGGCCTGCACCAGACGCGCCCGAACCACACCACGAGGGCGAGAACCCAGCCCGGACTGCGGCTCTGTCTCTGCAGCCGGCGCTCTACGCGCGGCGGGTGAAGCCGACATGAGATCGATCGTAGCGAAACTAAGTGGACAGTGTTCACATCTCTTCATAAAGTGGACATTGTCCACTACTGAGAGGTTCCCCGTGACTCGGATCGCACCGCTGCTGGAACGCAACGACACCTACGCCGCTACCAGTACGCCGACAGTCCTCGCACCGCCCGCCTTGAAGACGGTCATCGTCAGCTGCCTGGACCACCGACTGCCCCCAGAGCTGGTGCTGGGTCTCGAGGTCGGCGAAGCGGCCGTCATCCGCAACGCCGGCGGCCGGGTCACACCCGCCGTGCTCGAGGACCTGGCCTACCTTGCCTTCTTGTCCCAGGAGCTGTTCGGCGACCAGCTCGGACCTGACGGGCGGTTGCTGTTCGAGGTGGCCGTCATCCATCACCGCCAGTGCGGCACCGGGTTCCTGGCCGACCGAGAGTTCCGTGACCGTGCCAGCCGGAGCACCGGCGTGCCCGAAGACCGCCTGCTGACGACGCTGGTCGACGACCCGGAACGCACGGTCCGCGACGACGTCGCCCGGCTTCTGGCCTCACCCCTCGTTCCTGCCGGGGCTCCCGTTTCCGGTCACGTGTTCGACGTCGCGACCGGACGTCTGTCGACCGTCTGCGATCTCGAAGGGAGGTCCGCCCATGTCAGCCGATGACCCATCGACGTTCGCGAAAGCCACGTTCGTGATCGCCATGCTCGCACTCGTCATTGCAACGGTCGCGCTCCTGAAGACCTGACTGGTGAGGAGGGGTGCCGGAAACGCCACATGCGTAGGCGTGGTCACGTCGATGGTGCTGGCGGCCGGTTGTTCGTCCTCCGCGCCAGAAGCCAGGTCCGGTCGGACTCTGGCACGGACGACATCACCCACCCTTCCGTCCCCTCCATCATCCGAATCGAGGAAGATGCGGGTGCCCCGCTGCGACGAACAGCTCACGCCGACCACGTCCGCCACCGAATCCGTACCGCATGTCCTGGGCCTCGCCTCGGACGGAGTGGATTCTGCCCACGTGAAGTTCGAGCACAGCATCTCGACAAGGAACGGGGCCTACGACGCATTCAAGTCCTACACCCACGTCACGAAGTCAGCAGCGCCACGGACCTCCATTCACATGGAGCCCCCACGACGGCCTGCTGTCCCACACGACCGGCTACAGGTGGAGCCAGCCACTGACCGACACCCAGATGATCGAAGGCGCGACGCGATCGGTGACATTGAGTAGCTGTCGTCGCCAGCCGGCCGGGCTGTGCGGCGAGTTCGTGCCGAAGGGCCCGGCATGCGTCCGACATCTCGTCGTGGCACATCGTCCACGCCCAGACGTGCGCCGCCGGTCACGCGTGCCCATGGGTGAGCACCGTTGACAAACCGCCCCTGCGGAGTCGCGGGAGCTGGCCGCTCATCGGCTGCCATGAGAGACACGTTCGAGCCGTGCCGACACCCGGCGGGTGGACGCACCTCATCGCGGCGATGAGCGTGCGCTCGGCCAGGGCAGCGCGGCCCGAAGAAGGTCGAGAGTCGCGGGCATCGAGCCTCGTGCATCGATCCGGATCGCGCCTGGCCGGGATTCCCACAACGCTTTGAGCGACTCCACGAGAAGGTCGGCGTCGCCGGGTCCGACCAGACTGTTGTTGGTCATGTGTTCCGGACGAGACGGGAGACTTGATCGGCCAGCAAGGCGCTGGGCGAGCGCGGGAGCGTCGAGGTCGAGAATGAACTCGAAGAACTGCGCATCGAGTTCCGCAGCCAGTCGCTCAAGGTCCTCAATGAATGGCGTTCGGGCTAGGTACTGACCTAGGACCACGTCATATCCCGCGCTCAGTTGTTCGCGTGCGAGAGCGAGGCTGAGGCGTCTGGCGTGCAGTCCTGATACGAGCAGATCGTCACCCCAGCGACCCAGGGAGTGCTTGATGACATCCACGTCGAGCGCCAAGGTCATCTGCTGATCCTGTGCCAGAGCATCCGCCAGGGTTGACTTCCCCGACCCAGGCGCACCGTTGATCAGCACCAGCCGAGTCATGCTCGCGACCCTATCGAAGCGCCTTCGAGAGTCGCCCGCTCATCGGCCGAGAGCTACGTTGGGTCGCGCTGCGCCGGCACCCGGCGGTGTGACGCGCCACCAGTACCGGCGCTCGAGGCTCGACGTCCTCGCGCCGGACGGTGTGGACTGGGGCGCTCGCGGTCGCGAACCGGAACTTCATCATCCACCAGTACGACGAGATCAGCCGCGAGCTGACCTGGCTGACGCTCTCGCGGCTCTGCCCGGCTGGAAGGGATCGCTGGAGTCCCTGTTCGATGCAGGCGAGGCAGCGATCCGTGAAGACCCAGTAGGACTGATCCCAGCCCAGTCACCCGGCCCGAGGCCTTCGATCGCCCTCCATCTACCTTCCAGAAGCAGTCGGGAGCGTCAGGCATCCCTCGGGTGCATTCGGAACCCGGCAGTGCTCATCTGGGGAACCTCTGACCGCTGCCTCGTGGCGCCTCAGCCACCGAGCTGCCGCAGCCGCTCCTGGTCGAGCACCGTGATCCGGCCACGGCCCAGGGTGATGAGCCCCTGCTCGGCCAGCTCGCCGAGGATCTTGGTGGTGGTCTCCCGCGAGGTGGCGGCCAGGGCGGCAAGCTGTTCGTGGGTGAGCTTGACCTGGACACCCCGACCGATCGGCCGTCCGGAGGTTGCCGCGGCCAGCGTGACCAGTGCCCCGGCGATCCGCTCGGGAACGGACTTGAACACGGCGTCGGAGAGCTTCTGCTCCAGCTCACCGATCCGGCGGCCCAGGGTTTCGGAGATCCGGGCCGAGATCCTGGGGTCGCCGAGCAGGAGCCTGCGGACGTCGCCGGTGGTCATCACGCAGACGACGACGTCATCGAGGGCCTCGGCGAAGCTGTCGTGCATCTGCTGGCCGATGATGACCATCTCACCGAAGATCGTGCCGGGCTCGACGATCGCGGTGGTCAGCGCTCGGCCGTCGGGGGAGACGCGGAAGATCCGGATCCGGCCCTTCTTGAGGATGAACAAGGTCTCCAGCGGCTGGTGCGGGGTGTAGACGAGCTCTCCCGACGCGTAGGTCTTCATCGGCGCCGCCTGCGCCATCGCGTCCATCTCTTCGTCGTTCAGGTCGCAGAAGATGTCGACCTCGGACATGCAGAAGAGCTTGTCGGGGCCGGTTCGCGCGGCGCGCTCGATGTCCACGTCATCCTCTCTGAGTCCCGGCGACCAGGGACGTGCGCCGCCGGCCAGGTCCTCGGGGTCGGTGATGGTCAGGCAGCTGGGTGGTTCGGTTCCCATCGTCTCAGCCTTCTCGAAGGTGCCGGTCGGGTTGTCGGGACGGGTGGCCGGGGGTGACCACCCGACCCGCTGTCGGAGGTGGGATCAGTGCTGAGCGACCGCGGCCCGGGCGGGCAGCTCGATGATGAAGCTGCCCCAGCCCGCCGGCTCGGCCATGTTCTCGATCGGGTCGCGGCTGTCGAAGCTCGCGGCCGCCAGCGGCAGCCCGATGTGGGCGCTCATCGCGAAGGCGAGGAAAGCCGCAGACCATGCCGACGCCTGCGTGAGCGGCCAGGCCCAGGCGCAGCTCGGAGGCGACAGCGCCGAAGACAGCGCCGTACATGGCGCCGGTCATCTGGTCGGCCTTCATCGACTTCATCATGTTCGAGTCCTTCGTGACCGGAGAGGCGATGTGGTACGCCGGGGTGACGAGGCCCGTGTCCTCGGCGGAGGCGGCGATCATCGCGTATATCGCCATCACCAGGAGGCGATCACCCCCGGCTGGTCAGGCGCGCCGCTGGTTGTCGCGCCACAGTGCTCGGAGCGCGAGGAGCACCTGGAGGGTCGCGGCGGGCCGGATCCAGCGCGGGCGGGGCGCGTCGATCATCCGACCCTTCCCGATGCTGAACGCGGTCACCGCGCCGATCGGCAGCAGCCAGGTCGCGATGGCCGCGGTTCGGGCGCCCGGGCCGTCCTCCTGGTTGGTGAACCAGATCCAGAAGGCGGCGTCGGCGAAGGCGTCGGCGTAGGAGCCGAACGGGGTGGTGGTGCCGGTGCGTCTGGCGAGCCTTCCGTCGGCGAAGTCCGTGACGACGGCGACGGCGCCCAGCCAGGGGTGGCGCGCCGTGACCACGCCGGGGAGGTTTCCGCGGGCGAGGGTGAGGAGATTGGCCGGGCCGAGGCTGACGCGATCCTCGAGCAGGCCGAGATGGGTGCTCGCCAGCAGCCAGCTGGTCGCGATCCAGCGCCGACCGGACGGCGGGGCGAGGGCCACGAGCAGGCCGTGGACGGCGCTGACCTCGGCCCACGCGCGTGGATGCAGGCGGGCCTGATCGGCCGAGCGTCCGGCGGCTGAGGCGAGGAAGTGCGCCCAGGCGGCTGGACGCCAACCGCCGACGGCCAGGTCGCGCAGCAGGTCGTCGGTGGCCGCCCGGCTCGATCCCGCGCCCTCACCGTGGTCGCCGTGTTTCAGCACGAGACGCGGATCATCGGCGCGACGCCGGCCTGCCCGTGGATCGTCGTTCGCTCTCGACACGGATCGCCTCCAGTGATCCTTGTACCGTGGCGACCCAGCTGCGTGCGACGACGTCACCCCAGCGCGCGCCGAGCGCGCCCAGGTCGGTGCCCAGCTCACCGGTGTAGGTCAGCCGGGTCCCACTCGGTGTCTCCTCCAGCTCGAAGGTCTCACTGACGTAGGGCACCGGGCCGCGCACCAGCCGGAAGCGGATGCGTTCGGGCGGGGTGAAGGTGACCGTCTCGAGGGTGACGGCGACCAGCTCGCCACCGATCGGGGTGCGGTGCGCGGCCAGGACCATCCCCTCGCCACGTTCCAGGATCTGCACCTTCTCGGCCATGGCCCGGGGTCGGCGCACGGCGTACGGCGCGGTCGCCGCGGCGTAGACCGTCTCGCGGGGCGCGGCGATGTCGACGACCAGCGGGCCCAGGGGGCGGGTGCGCCGACCGACGCCGAGGTCGACGCTGAGGCGACCGGTGACCACGCCGACGTACCCGGCGGCGCCGGCTCCGGCAAGAAGGCCGGCCCCGGCGAGAAGTCGGCTCACTCGCATGGCTTCTCCGCGACCAGCAGCACGTAGTCCAGTGTGCCCTCGGCCACGGCGCGGCGGGCGGCGTCGAGCACCGGCTTCGCTCGGGCGAAGTCGACACCGAGCGCCTCCAGACGGGGCCTGGCGGTCATCCGGAGCAGTTCCAGCCGGGCCTCGATCTGGTCGACCATCCGACTCAGCGCCCCGGTGTGGCGTTCCGTGGCCAGCACGCGCAGGCCGGCGGTGGCGGCCAGGTCGGCGTACTCGGCGAGGGGGCGGGCGTCGGCCACGCAGGCGATCCAGGCGGTGAGCCCGGTCAGCGCCTCGGGAAGCCGGTCCCGCTCCGCGGCGATGTCGGTGATCCCGAGCCTGCCTCCCGGGGCGAGCAGGCGCGCCATCTCCGCCAGCGCGGCGGGCTTGTCGGGGAACGTGCACAACGCGCACTCGCAGATCACGACGTCCGCACGCCCGTCCGGGAGCGGCACGGCCTCGGCGTCGCCCACGTGGAAGACGGCGCGGTCCGCAAGATCTGCGGACGCCGCTGCTCCGGTGGCGAGGGCGACGTTGGCTGCCGAGAGGTCGACGCCGTCGACCCGGGCGCCGTACTCGCGGGCGGCGAGCAAGGCGCTGGTGCCTCGTCCGGAGGCCACGTCGACCAGTCGCTGTCCGGCGGTGAGACCGACCCGGTCGAACAGCTGCCGGGTCAGGCTGAGCCCGCCGGGGTGATAGCTGTCGCCGAGGAGCAGTGAGACCAGGTCGGAGGAGTAGCCGGCGGCACAGCACGCCTTGACGGTTGCGGCGTCGAGGTCGGTGCTCATCGGGGAGCTCGCTTGCTGCCGTAGGGGGTGGGCTCCAGTCGGGGCTGGAGCGGCAGGGCGTTGGGCACGACGTCGGCGACCGGGACGCCGGACATCTCAGCACGGATCTGCTCGCGGTACCCGACGGAGTTGTAGGCGCAGAACGGGACCAGCCGACCGTCGGGGGTGATCTCCTCCACGCAGCACTTCATCAGCTGGCGGACGTTGAGGGTGTAGGGGTCGAGGAAGTCCTGGACCACGATCATGAACGCGTTCTCGGTGATCCCCGCCAGCGCCTCGGGCAGGTTGACCCCGCACGCGTCGGCGCAGTCCAGAGCCTCCGCCACCCGGGTGAGCCGGTCGTCGTTGGTCTGGGTCCCCACGAACGCCGAGGCGCTCCACAGCTTCTCGAGCGCCTCACGGACCTCGTGGTCGGGAATCACCCGGTTGCTGACGTAGTCGAGGTAGTCCTCGACCTGCAACAGTCGCGGGATCGGCACCAGCCCGAAGTCCGGGTCGTCGGGGTGGCCCTGGGTGAGCAGGTAGGTGATCGACCGACACGTCGGGGCGCAGCACGGAACCGGGAAGAAGTCGCTGGCGGTGAACCACTGCGGAAGCTGGTCGGCGATCGCGTGAAGCACGTCGGAGTTGGTCAACCGGGTGAGCGGGTCGAACGCGACGTGCCGCCCGGAGTGCGTGACCGGCTGGAAGGCGATCGACCGGACCGCGGGATTGGCCAGCCCGTGCCGGACGATCGGTCCGATCTCGTGCTCGTTGAGGTCCTTCTCGATGGCCGCGACCAAGGTGACGGTCAGCCCGGCCTCGGCGCAGTTGTCCAGCGCCTGCTGCTTGGTCTCGCGCAGGTCGCGGCCCCGGACAGCGAGGTGCGTCTCGGCGTCGAAGCCGTCGAACTGCAGGTAGATGTTGACCCGGCGTCCGGGACGGTTGCGGCGGCCCAGCTCGGCGACGAACCGCTTGTCGACGGCCAGCCGGATGCCGTTGGTGTTCAGGTTGACCGCGCCGATCGGCCGCCGCTGGGCCAGGTCGACCATCGCCAGGATGTCGGGATGGATGGTGGGCTCGCCGCCCGAGAGCATCACCACCTCCGGCTCGCCCTCGGCCGCGACGAACGCGTCCAGCATGGTGGCGCACTGCTCCAGGGTGATCGCGTAGCCGTCGGGCCCGTTGGCCCGTGGGCTTCCGGAGTCGGCGAAGCAGATCGGGCAGTCCAGGTTGCAGCCGGTGTTGACCTCGATGATCCCCAGACAGGCGTGCTGCTTGTGTTCGGGGCACAGCCCGCAGTCCGAGGGGCAGCCGTCCTTGACCTCGGTCTGGGTCTGGAGCGGCCGGGTGCCGGGCTTGTTGAACCGCTGGATGTCGACATACATCTCGGCGTCGCCGTAGACCCGGGCCTCGAACTCGCCGTGCCCTGGGCAGCGCTTGCGGAGAAACACCTGGTTGTCTCTCGCGTTCACCTCGGCGTCTACGGTGCGTTTGCAGACCGGGCAGATCGACCGGGTCAGCTCGAGGAACACCTCGTCGCGTTCACGTGACTCTTGGCTGGTCTCGGAGATCGTCATGGTGTGCACGTTAGGACGGTGCTCGAAGCACTTCGGTGTGCGCGCTCACAGTGCGCCCGGTCCGCCCTGCGGCACCCTCAGGCCGTGACCGCCCGGCGCGCTCCCGTCCAACCGCAGCAGTGGCGCGGCCCGTCTGAGCCTCTCGGCGAGGTCCCGGTGATCACGGTGTCGCAGAACCGCCGAGTCGACCGGGTTCGCCACCGTGGCGGCGCCCGTCATCTCGATGGCGGTACGGCGTGCGGACCGCAAGGACCTGGCCAACCTGAGGGCAACCCTCGAGCTGGCAGGCTCCTGGCCGCCAGGATGCCGTGACGGGGAAGGCCCAGCTGATTCGCAGCGGGGTCTCCTCTGGTGCTTCTCGGGGCTGAGTCTCAGCAGGATGTCCGGAGTCAGGTCCCCGCCCTCGCGGGACCGGCGACCTGGTGGGTCTCGGCTACTACGGTCACATCCGGGCCGCGTCCCCAGGTCGGCTGAGGTCAAGCAGCTGCTGACCGCAGCCTCCTCGTCCTGACCGTCAAGCCGCCGGCTCGGACGTGAACCGCAGGTAGGGCTTGACGCTGCGGTAGCCCGGGAACTCCTCGGCTGCCTGCTCGTCCGAGACTGCGAGCCCGATGATGACGTCCTGGCCGGGCCGCCAGTCGGCGGGGGTGGCGATCGGGTGCTTCTCGGCGAGCTGGAGGCTGTCGAGGGCGCGCAGGATCTCGGCGAAGTTCCGACCTGTCGACATCGGGTAGACCAGGATCAGCCTGATCCGCTTGTCCGCGCCGATGACGAACAGCGAGCGGACGGTCTCGGTCCGGCTCTCGTTCGGGTGGATCATGTCGTAGAGCTCGGAGACGTGCCGGTCCTCGTCGGCGATGATGGGGAACCCGACCGCGGCACCCTGGGTCTCGGCGATGTCGGCCTCCCACGCGACGTGCGAGTCGACGGAGTCCACCGACAGGCCGATGACCTTGGTGTCGCGATGTGCGAACTCGTCGGCCAGCCGGGCCGCCGTGCCGAGCTCGGTGGTGCACACGGGGGTGAAGTCGCCGGGGTGGCTGAACAGGATGCCCCAGCTGTCGCCGAGCCACTCGTGGAAGCTGAGGGGCCCGTGGGTGGTGTCGGTGGTGAAGTCGGGGGCGAGGTCGCCCAGTCTCAGGGTCACGATGCCGTCCTTGTCTGCTTGCGGGTCTGGGAGCTGAGCGGGGCGTGGCCCTTGCGGATCATCTGGATCATCCGGAGGTTGATCCTGGCGAACCGCCATGCCTGCACCGGCAGGCTCGACCGTTGTCTCAAGGTCTTGTCGGTGGGCAGGGGAGCCGAGGCGATGCGCTCGTCGATGTCGCTCATGGGTACTCCGTTTGTCGGGTGCTGCGTGGATGCCGGGACGGGTGGGCTACTCCGGGATGAGGAACCAGCCGGGCCTGGCCTTCGCCTTGTAGAGGAACAAGAAGTGCAGCAGGTGCTTGATCCAGTGCCCCGCCAGCCCGATCTCTCCGGAGGTGTCGGTGAGGCTGCGACCGCCGTGGGGGTACTTCACGTAGTCGGGCACGACCGGGTACATCGTCATCGCGGCCGCAGAGCCGTGCCGGAACCCGGTGCCGGCGGAGGCGACACAGGCGGCGCCCATGTCGCTCATGGAGGCGGTGTGCGTGGGCGCGGTCGCGCCGTTCTGGATCATGTCCCTGAGACTGCGCGCGACCTCCCGGCCCATGATGCCCGAGGGCATGCCGGTGCGTGGGGGAGCCGGGCTGATGACGGTCCCGTTCGGGCTGGTGCGGGGTCGGGAGATCGGGTGCGGGGGTGCGAACGCGATGCCGACGCCGAAGATGTTGCCGTAGGCGGGGGACTGATAGGTCGAGGGCCAGTCGTCAGCACTCCACTCGTCGTAGGGCTTCGGCGTGTAGTCGGCGTCGACCTTGAGGAAGCCGCTCGGGGCGAAGAGCCGGTCGGTGATGTCGACCCCCTGGGCGTCGTACGCCGCCATGTCGGCGCCACGGAACGGCGGCAACAGCATCGCGAAGTCGAAGGTGAGGCTCTCGTGGTCACCGTCGAGCGTCTCGTAGAAGACCTTGCCGGGCTCGACGCGTTCGACGTGCGCGCGGAGGATGGCGCGGACGCCCCGCTCGCGGAACAGGGACTCGGTCCAGGTCTGGCTCGACGTCTCGAACCCGCTCTGCTGGAAGACCATGCCGCCGACGCCGAAGTCGCCGAGGTCGTACTCGTTGCTCAGGTAGACGATCTCGGCGAGGTCGCGGACGCCGGCGGCTCGGAGCTCGGCGTCGACGTTGAAGGTGTACTCGAACGCAGCGCCTTCGCAGGTGCAGCCGCCGTGGCCCATACCGATGACGAGGCGCTGCGGCTCGCCGGCGTGCAGCTTCTCGATGACGTCCTGGAGGGCCTCGGCGGTCGCGACGGCGTGGCCGGCCGTGCACACCGACCAGGAGTTGCCGTCAGGGCCGAGTCCCGGCGTGGCCTCGAAGTTCAGCCGCGGTCCGGTGGCGTTGACGAGGTAGTCGTAGCGGATCCGCTCGGTCTCACCCTGCCGCTCGGAGGACGTGTGGACGACGTCGACACCGGGCCTGGTGTCGTCCGCGTCGCCCTCGGGCCAGATCGCGACCGCCTTGGCCTGCTCATGGGTGATGCCCTGACGCCGGTAGACCGGCGCCAGGGGGAACGTCACGTCCTTGACCGTCATCTTGCCGACGCCGACCCAGATGTTCGACGGGATCCAGTTCCACTGCGAGTTCGGCGACACCACCATCACCTCGTGCTCCTTGTCGAGCATCCGCCGTAGGTGGAGAGCGGCGGTGTGGCCGGAGATCCCGGCACCGAGGACGACGACGCGAGCCATGGGTGCTCCTAGGGCGGAGGGATGGTGATGCCTCGACCATATACCCCCAGGGGTATCAGGTGAAGAGGCTGGAACGGCGGTGCTCGGTGACCTGGGTCACGTCGGCGCGGGCCACCTGGATCAGACCGCTGTCGGAAGGTGCATCGTCTCCCACGCGCCGAAGCCTCCGGCGAGATCGGAGGCGTCGGACAGACCTTGGTGACGCAAGAAGCTCGCGGCCACGCTGGAGCGCCAGCCACTCGCGCAGTACGTCACGACGGCTCGGTCGACGGGTACCTCGTGGATGCGTCGTGCGAGCTCAGCGAGCGGGATGTGGGCCGAGCCAGGGATCGTTCCGGCGTCGAGCTCTCCGGGGTTGCGCACGTCCAGCACCCAGGGCGGGTCCTCGGTTGCGAGCAGGTCGCTCAGGGTGCGAGGGGTGAGACGACTGGACCGGACCAGGTCCGACTCGACCTCGAGGAAGGCGGAGTCCGCCGCCGGCAGGTACCCGATCGTGTGGTCGAACCCGATGCGTGCCAGTCGAGTGGCGACCTCCTGCTCATCGCCCGGTGTGGCGACCACGACGAAGCGTTGGTCGGGTGTGAGGACCATCCCGGCCGTCTCGGCGAACCGTCCGTCCGCAGGGATGTTGATCGAGCCAGCCAGGTGGCCGGCGGCGAAGTCGTGGCTCTCGCGGGTGTCCACCAGGACTGCGCCCTGGGCCCGTGCCTCGAGGGCGCCCTGCGGACTCAGCTGCGGCAGCTCTCGGTCGGAGGCGAGCACGTCGCGGTTGCTCCGGTTCAGGATCGCGTCGTAGACGAAGTACTCCGGAGCGGCCGGCTGGCCTTCGGTCACGACCTCCAGGAACGACTCGACGCTCATCGGCTGGCAGGCGTAGTTGGACAGGCGCTGCTGGCCGATCGTGGACTGCAGCTGCGTGGAGAGGTTCTTGCCGCAGGCGGAGCCGGCGCCATGAGCAGGGAAGACCCGTACCTCATCGGGCAGTCGCATCAGCTTGTGCTGGATCGAGTCGTAGAGCTGGCGTCCGAGCTCCTCGGCGGTGGAGCCGATGGAGGCGAGCAGGTCGGGTCGCCCGACGTCGCCGATGAACAGCGCGTCGCCGGTGAGGACGCCGTACGGCACCGTGTCGGAGGAGTGCTCATAGACGAGCACGCTGATGGACTCCGGTGTGTGTCCCGGGGTCTCGACGATCTCGAGCACGACGTCGCCGAGCTCGATGCGCTCGCCGTCCGAGAAGGAGCGGCTCGCGTACTCGGTCTGCGCGACCGCGCCGTAGCCGATCCAGGCGCCTGTGCTGTCGGCGAGCTCCAGATGCCCGGCCAGGAAGTCGGCGTGGAAGTGGGTGTTGATGACGCCGACGATGGTCAGTCCGTGGGCCGCTGCGTCGGCGAGGTACTCCTCGACGTCACGCCTGGGGTCGACGACGACGGCGTGTCCGGTGGTCTCGTCGCCGATCAGGTAGGAGGCCTGTGAGAGGCATTCGAGGTAGTGCTGGGCGAAGTACATGTGGTCCCTCGGGTTCGTCCGATGTCAGCCGGTGTGGTGCGCACCGATTGCTCCTGGCTCGCCTCACTATACCCCCGGGGGTATAGTGACGCACAAGTGGCGCAGACCGAAGCAACCGCGACCCGTCGTGGATGCGCACGCCTCTCCCAGGTCGAGACCCGACCTGGGGCACCGGCACCAGAAGGAGAAAGCCCATGAACCAGAACGTCGGCTCAGCCGATCGGAAGCTCCGCGCCGTTCTCGTCGCCCCCGCGCTGGTGGTGATCGGCCTGCTCGTCGGACCGGGCGGATGGCTCGCACTCGTGCTCTACGGCCTGGCGGTGGTCATGTGGGCAACGGCGGCCGCCGGCTCCTGCCCTGTCTACTCGGTGCTCGGCCTGCGTACCTGCCCCCTCCAGCGGGTGAGCAACGACGACTCGGAGCCCGCCAGCACCCGCTGACGTCGTCCAGGCCCGTGCTGGTCCGAGCCGGCGACCTCGCGCGCGCGTTCTTCGCGGTCGCCGCCCTCCTGGTCCCGTGGACGCTGTACCTCGCGGTGACCCTCCCCCGGCACTACCCGGCCCACCGCTACTGGCTCGGCTGGGTCGGCTTCGACCTCGCCCTGGTGGCGATCCTGGTGGTCACCGGGGTGTCCATGATGCGGGGGAGGCCGGCAGTGTCCCGGTATGCCGCGGTTGCCGCGACGATGCTCGTGGTGGACGCATGGTTCGACGTCGTGAACTCCGCCAGCAGCACGGACCTCCTCGTCGCGGCGTCCACGGCGGTCCTCTTCGAGCTCCCGCTCGCCTACCTGTGCTGGCGACTGGCGCGTGGAGACTCGCGACCCGTCGAGGAGAGCAGCGCCGGCAGCGGAACGGGTCGGGACTTTCGGCCTTAGCTCTCGATACCCCCAGGGGTATGATTCCCGAGAGAGTCATCCCGAGAGAGTCATCCCGGGTGCGTCGTGCTCCTGGGACCGCGTCGAGACAGAGGTGCCGCGCATGAGCGTCCACGTGGAACAGGTGCCGGGCGCCACTTCGTCCGTGCTGCCCGCGTGGACGTCGGCATTGGCTGTGGTGGCCCATCCGGACGATGAGTCCTTCGCCCTGGGCGCAGTGCTCGACGCGCTGGTGCGGTCCGGATGCGACGTGTCCGTGCTGTGCCTCACCAGGGGCGAGGCATCCACGGTGCACGGAATCAGCGGTGATCTGCGGGCTCTGCGTGCCATGGAGCTGAAGGACGCCGCCGCGGCGTTGGGGCTGTCGGCGGCGGAGCTCAGCGACCACCCGGACGGAGAGCTCGGTCGGGTCGGCCGGTCGGCCCTCGGCGGTGAGGTGCGCGAGACCGCGCTTCGCGTCGGGGCCCAGGGGCTGGTCGTGTTCGACGTCTCCGGGGTGACGGGGCATCCCGACCACGTCGCTGCGAGTGAAGCGGCGCTCGACGCCGCAGCGGACCTGAGACTCCCAGTGCTCGGCTGGACCCTGCCACGCGACGTCGCGGAGCAGCTCAACGACGAGTTCGACACCGGCTTCGTCGGACACGAGCCGGCAGAGGTCGACCTGACCGTGTCGGTCGAACGGGACAAGCAGCGGACGGCCAGCCTCGCCCACGCCAGCCAGGCCGTTCCCACCAGCGTGCTGTGGCGGCGACTCGAGCTGTTGGGAGACGTCGAGCACCTGCGCTGGCTCGAGCCGCCGATCGAGAGCGGCTGAACGACCCTCCACGGTGCGGGTCGCATGGCCTTCCCTGGACCGGACCGGTGGACCAGGCGGGCGCGCCCTGGTCCACCGGTCCCCGCCTCACGTGAATGAGGCGGTCAGCTGTGGGAGAAGCGGATGTCGGGCAGGACCCGGGCGAGCCAGCGCGGTACGTACCACGCGGCCCGGCCGGTGAGGCGGAGGAGCACCGGCAGGAGCACGAGGCGGACCAGGAAGGCGTCGAGCAGGACGGCCACGCCGAGCACGATGCCCATCTCCTTGGGCGGGAGCGGCCCGGAGAGGGCGAAGGTGAAGAAGACCGCCACCATCACCGCTCCGGCCGCGAAGATCACCCGCCCGGAGTGGGCGAGGGAGCCGACCATCGCGTCGCGGGGGTCGCCCGAGTGCTCGTAGTGCTCCTTGGCCGAGGCGAGCAGGAACACCGTGTAGTCCATCGCGATGGCGAAGATCATCGCGAAGAAGAACACCGGGGCCCAGGCGTCGAGGAAGCCCTGGTGCTCGAAGCCCATGAGGCTCGAGCCCCAGCCGTCCTGGAAGACCAGCCGCGCCACCCCGAAGGCGGCTGCGGTCGAGAGCAGGCTGGCCAGTGTGCCGAGCAGGGCGATCAGTGGGGCCTGGAGCGCGACCAGCAGCAGGAGGAAGCCGAGCGTCAGGATGACGCCGATGACCAGCGGGGTGGAGGAGTCGAGCTGGGTCTTGAGGTCGAGGTTCTCCACGGCGGCGCCACCTACCACTGCCGAGGTGGGGAGGTCGGTCCTCAGGCGGTCGACGGTCGCCGCGAGAGCGGGGTCGGACGGGTCGACCGTGGGGACGGCCTGGATGAGGGCATGGCCGGTGCCGTCGGTGGCCGGGATCGCCGGCAGTGCGCCGCTGATGCCGGGGTCGTGGGCGAGCACCGCCGCCGCGGCATCGGCCTGGCTCCGGTCGACCACGATCGTCAGGGTTCCGGGGGCTCCGGCTCCGAACGCCTGCTGCACCTGGTCGTAGCCGATGCGGGCGCTCGCGCTCGCGGGCAGCACCTTGATCGAGGGCATCGCGGTCTTCAGCCCGAGGACGGGGGCGGCCAGCGCGAGCAGGACGACCAGGGAGGCCAGCCCCCAGGCCACGGGACGCCGCCAGAGGCGCTCGCCCCACGCCTCGAACCGCGGTGAGCGGTGCTCGCCCACGTGGACCCAGGGCAGGGCGAGCCTGTTGACCTTGTAGTCGAGCTCGAAGAGCACCAGCGGCAGCAGGGTCAGGGTCGCGGCGAGGACGAAGACGACCGAGAGCATGATCCCGCCGGCCATCGACCGGAACGAGGGGGACGGCACGAGCATCACCGCCGAGAGTGAGATCAGCACCGTGGCGCCCGACAGCAGCACCGCCTTGCCGGCGGTGTCCATGGTCTCGGCGATCGCCTGTCTCGCGTTCTCGTGGTGGCCCATGCGCGCGGCCCGGAACCGCACCACGATGAACAGTGCGTAGTCGATGCCGAGGGCCAGCGCGAACATCATCGCGAAGTTCATCGCCCACACCGACACCGGCACGACGTGGTTGATCAGGACCAGCGAGCCCGCCGACGCCACCAGTCCGGCCAGCGTGAGGAGGAGCGGGAGGCCGGCCGCCACCAGGGCACCGAAGGCGAGCACGAGGATGGCCAGAGTGACCGGCCACGAGAGCATCTCCGACTTCATCATCGCCGAGAGGTTGGCCTGGTTGAAGTCCGACCACAGCAGGGAGGCGCCGGTCGGGTTGACCTGGACGGTGCTCGTCGAGAGGTCCTGCAGCGGTCCCTTGAGGTCGTCGGCGACGCGCACCATCTCGTTCGGATCCGCGTTCGCCCCGGCCAGGAGCACGGCGGTCCGTCCGTCCCGGCTCAGGGTGGCACCGGGCTGGGGCTGCACGATGTCGGCGATCCGGGGGTCCTGACGCAGCAGCGCCGTGGCCCGCGCCAGCACCTGCTGTCCGTCTCCCTGGGTGACGGGACCGTCGGTCGAGCGCACCACGACCTGGATCGCCGTACTGGCGTTCCCTCCGAAGTGCTGCTGGGCCAGCTCCCGGGCGGTGACCGACTCCGATCCGTTGGCCTGCCATCCCGCCCCGGAGAGCTGGGACTCGACCTTGGGGGCGAAGAGCCCGAGCCCGACCACGACCAGCAGCCACACGAGCGTGGTGATCCGACCGTGGTGGGTCACCAGCACCCCCAGCCGGCCCAGGGGGCCGGGCCGGTAGCCGATCGCGGGGTCGATCTCGGGCTGGGGGTGGCGGCTGTGGGCCATCGAGGTCATCAACATGCTCTTTTCGTCGAGGTGCGGAGCGTGGGTCGGTGCGGGATGCGGACGGGCCTCAGGCGAGCCCCGGGAAGGCGCGGACGGAGGTGTAGCCGGCCACGGCGAGGACGAGGACGGTGAAGGCCCCGGAGAGCCGCCGGGTGTCGGTTCGAAGCGCGACCCGGGCGCCGAGGAAGCCGCCAGCGGCTGACGCGAGGGTGAGGAGGAGGACCAGGCCCCAGTCCGGTCGGATGCCCGAACCGGCCCGGACGGCGAGGGCGACCGCGCTGGTGATCGTGATGACCACCAGGGAGGTGCCCACGGCGTACTCCATGGGCAGGGCGAGCGCGAGCAGCAGCGCCGGGACCACCAGGAAGCCACCGCCGACCCCCAGGAAGCCGGTGAGCAGGCCGACCGCCGTCGCCGTCACGATCACCTTCAGGGCGCGGGGGCACTGGCAGGCGAACGTCGGGCTGAAGGTGATGATCGGGTCGTCCACTCGCAGGCTCGGTGTCCGGTCGGCGGCGCCACCGGCCCGTCTCCCGCTGATCTGGCGTACCGCCATCAGCGTGCCGACGACGAGCATCAGGGCGGCGAACGCCGCCAGCAGCACCGGCTCGGGCACGTGAGCCGAGGCCTGGGCTCCGACGACCGCACCGCCGATGGCGACCAGCCCGAAGGCAACGCCACGGCCGAGCATCACGTTGCCCGCTCGGTGGGCGGTCACCGCCCCGATCAGCGACGTGACTCCCACCACCACCAGGGAACCGGTGGTCGCCTGGGCCGGGCTCTGGCCGAGCAGGTAGACCAGTACCGGGACCGCGAGGATGGAGCCGCCGCCGCCAAGGGCGCCCAGGCTGAGTCCGATGAGCATGCCGGCCACGCCGGCCACCAGGAGCAGGGTCACGGGTCAGCTCGCCTCGACAACGATGGTCCGACGGGTGGTCCTGGGCTTCACAGGCCCACCTCCACCGGGTGGCCGGCCGCGACCCAACCCGCGGTGCCGGTCGCGACAGACGCTGCTTCGAAGCCGGCCGCCACGAGGAGGTCGGCCATCGCCTTGGAGCGGTTGCCGGTGGTGCAGATGACGTGGACCGCCTTGTTCCGGTCGAGCTCGCCCAACCGCGCCGCCAGCTGCCCCATGGGGATCCACACGGCGCCGGGCACGTGACCGTAGGCGAACTCCATCCTCTCGCGCACGTCTACGGTGGTGCCCCGGGCTCGTTGTGCGGCGTAGTCGTCGATGGAGATCTCGGGCGTGCGGCCGGCCATGCAGGGCTCCTCTCGAGCATCGGCTGTGGCGATGACGCGGGCTGTTGGCAGATACCCTAGGGGGTATGTAGAATGAATGCAAAACACCCCGGGGAGTATCCGTGGATCAGGCCGGGATCACCCTCCGGTGGGGAACAGGGAGAGCCATGAGCACCGTCCAGCTCGGAGCCGAGAACTTCGAGCAGACCATCACCGAGAACCAGATCGTCTTCGTCGACTTCTGGGCCGCCTGGTGCGGTCCGTGCCGCCAGTTCGCACCGGTCTTCGAGAAGGCGGCGACCGACCATCCTGACCTCGTGTTCGGGAAGGTGGACACCGAGGCCGAGCGGGCCCTGGCCGCCTCCGCCCACATCACCTCGATCCCGACGCTGATGGCGTTCAAGGACGGTTCCCTGGTGTTCTCCCAACCGGGGGCACTCCCTCCTGCGGCGCTCGAGCAGCTCATCACCGCTGTCGAGGAGCTGGACGTGGCACAGGCTCGACGCGAGGCTGCCGCACGGAACCGGAGCGCCTGATGGCGACCTACACGCTGCGCTCCGAGGTCTCCCTTCCCTACGAGACCGCGGTCGCTGAGACCCGCGCCGCACTGGCCGAGCAGGGGTTCGGAGTCCTCACCGAGATCGACCTGGCCGCCACGCTGAACGCCAAGCTCGGCGTGGACCTGCCGCCCCAGATGATCTTGGGCGCGTGCCGGCCCCCTCTCGCCTACGAGGCCATCCAGGCGGACCCCGCGATCGCCACCGTGCTGCCGTGCAACGTCGTCGTGCGCTCGGCGGCCGCCGGCACCACCGTCATCGAGGCTCTCGACCCCGCCGCGATGCTCGGACTGGGTGACGACAGCGCGCTCGAGGCTGTCGCGAGCGACGCCCGGGAGCGCCTCGAGGCCGTCCTCGCGACACTCGAAGCACTCGCCCCGCTCGGTCAGGAGGACTGATGCAGCTCGAGCCCGAAGGCATGACTCCGGTCATCCGCAGGATCAAGATCGCGCAGGGCCAGCTGGCCGGCGTCCTGAAGCTGCTCGAGGAAGGTCGAGACTGTGAGGACGTCGTCACCCAGCTCGCCGCGGTGTCCAAGGCGCTGGACCGGGCCGGCTTCGTCATCGTCGCTACCGGGATGCAGCAGTGCCTCACCTCAGGCGACGACGTGGACAGTCTCGATGTGAAGCAGATGGAGAAGCTCTTCCTCTCGCTTGCGTGAGGCCGACCGGCGCCGGCCGCGACGCGCGGATCCCGCCCGGTGAGCGCTGTCGACGTGAGCGACAAAGTGGGAAAAGGCCGACAGCATGCCGGGGACGATCTAGGCTGCGGTGGCAAGGGGAGAGGGCATTGAGGGACGTCAACCAGAACCCGCGCCGCTGGGTGGATGAGTCGGGCCGCGTCTGCGTGATCGAGGGCTGGCACCCGTCCGCGCCATCGCGCGTGGGCTACAACCTGAAGATCGACGGCGACTGGCTCGGGACCTTCGGGACGCTCGAGGGCGCCACGACGGCGGCGACGGCCTGCGCCGTCACGGATGGTCGCGACGTCGTGCTCCGTCTGTACCGGGACCCGCGGCACTCGGGTCGCGGCCCCGCGAACCCCGGGCTCCGCGTGGTCGGACCCGCCCCCGACGACGACTGATCCGTCGCGCGGCTCGCTGCGTCCCGGTCGACGCACTCGCGGTCCAGGTGTGGACCTTGGCTAGCGTTCGGGTGTGCAGCCCGATCAGGTGCCGATGCCTCCGGCCGTCGCCGCGCGACCTCGCGACGAGCGAGGCTTCCCGGTGCTGGCGATCACGCCGTGGCGTGACGGGGCCCCGGACTTCGCGGTCACGAGCCCGGCTCGGATCCTGGTGTGCGCGGTCGAGCGTCGGTGCTCGATCTGCGGGCTCGGGCTGGGGAAGGGGCCGGTGTGGCGGGTGGTCTCCGCCGACGAGGCCGTCGCGATGGCGACGCACCCCGTCGACTTCGAGAACCTCGCGAGCACGGTCGAGCCGCCGGGCCACCGGCTGTGCATGCTGTACGCCGCGGTGGTCTGCCCGTGGCTGGCCCGTCCGAACGCACGGCGCCGGCTGGAGGCGGAGGTCCCCGGCG
>JBAUWD010000558.1:0-2196 GCA_049583575.1 Nocardioides sp. | reverse complement strand
CGGATGTCGCCGATCACGGCGCGGTCGGCGGCGATCGGGTCGAGCCGGCGGCGGATCAGCGACTCGATGGCGCGAGCCCGGGCCCTCAGGTCGTGCGATCGCATCTCCTCGATCGCGCCGAGCGCGGCGGCGCAGGCGACCGGGTTGCCGCCGTACGTCCCGCCGAGCCCGCCGACGTGGACGGCGTCCATCACCTCGGCCCGGCCGGTCACCGCGGCGAGCGGCAGGCCGCCGGCGATGCCCTTGGCGGTCGTGATCAGGTCGGGCACGACGCCCTCGTGGTCGCAGGCGAACCACTCGCCGGTGCGGCAGAAGCCGCTCTGGATCTCGTCGGCGACGAACATCACGCCGTTGTCGCGGCACCACGCGGCCAGGGCCGGCAGGAAGCCCTCGGCCGGTACGACGAAGCCGCCCTCTCCGAGGATCGGCTCGATCACGACGCACGCGAGGTTGGCCGCGCCGACCTGCTTGTCGAGCTGGTCGATGGCCCGGGCCGCGGCGTCCTCGGCCTTGATGCCGGCCGTCTCGCGGAACGGGTAGGACATCGGCAGCCGGTAGACCTCGCCGGCGAACGGTCCGAACCCGTTCTTGTATGGCATGTTCTTTGCGGTCATCGCCATCGTCAGGTTGGTGCGACCGTGGTAGGCGTGGTCGAAGACCGCGACCGCGTCCTTGCCGGTCGCCACGCGGGCGATCTTGACGGCGTTCTCGACGGCCTCGGCGCCGGAGTTGAACAGGGCCGACTTCTTCGCGTGGTCGCCGGGGGTCAGCTCGGCCAGGGCCTCGCACACGTCGACGTACCCGTCGTACGGCGTGACCATGAAGCAGGTGTGCGTGAACGCCGCCACCTGCTCCTGCACGCGCCGGACGACCTCGTCCGCCGCGTTGCCCACCGTGGTGACCGCGATGCCCGAGCCGAGGTCGATCAGCGAGTTGCCGTCGGCGTCGAGGAGCACGCCACCACCCGCCGCCTCGACGAACACGGGCAGGGTCGTGCCGACGCCGTCCGCGACGTACGTCTTCTTGCGGGCCAGCTTCTCGAGCGAGCGTGGTCCGGGGATCTCGGTGACGACGTTGCGGCGCTGGGTCAGGCCGGTGCCACCGACGGTGGTGGTGCTCATTCCGCCACTGTAGGGCCGCCGGATCTGCGGTATCCAGCCGGTCCACCCCTGCTCGGCCACTGAATCCGCGGCCTGTCCGCGGGGTGCGGCACACTTCCGTGCCATGGCACTCGCGACCTTCAAGGATCTGTGCATCGACGTGGCCGATGCGGGGGTATCGGGGGAGTTCTGGACGGCTGCGCTCGGGTGGCGGCTGGAGCGACACGACGACGGCGACGCCCATCTGCGTGATGCCGACGGCCGGATCCAGGTCTGGCTCAACCAGGTGCCCGAGCCGAAGACGGTGAAGAACCGCATCCACCTCGACGTGCGTGCCGCGTCCGTCGACGAGGTGCTCGCCCTGGGGGCCACGGTGCTGCAGCCGTACGAGCGATGGACGACGGTCGCCGACCCCGAGGGCCACGAGCTCTGCGTCTTCGTGCGCGACGAGCCGATCCCGATGCGTGCCTACGAGCTGGTCTGGAGCTGCGCGGAGGGTGCCCAGCCGTGCCACGACATCGCCGCCTGGTGGGCGGAGGTGCTCGGTGCGGTCCTGGTCGACGACGACGAGAGAGGCTTCTCGTGGATCGAGCAGATCCCCGGTTGCCCGTGGGACTCCTTCGACTGGAACGGCGTGCCCGAGCCGAAGGTCGTCAAGAACCGCGTCCACATCGACGTGTCCACCGACGACCTCGACGCCTTGGTCGCCTACGGCGCGACGGTGCTGCACAGCAAGGCCGACGGCCTCGGCTGGACCGTGCTCGCGGACCCCGACGGCAACGAGTTCTGCGCGTTCACCGACTGACGGTCAGGGCGTGTGGCGCAGCCGCACCGACAGGCAGGTGACGCAGCCCTCGAGCTTCTCGTACTCGCCGATGTCGGTCGTGACGACGTCCAGGCCGCGCTCCTCGAGCAGCCCCCGCGTATGCGGCGCCGAGGTGCTCATCAGCACCGTGTCGCCGCCGAGCAGTACGACGTGCGCGCCCGACTCCTCGGGCACCGCCAGGAACGACGGCCACACGGCCGGGTCGTCGACCAGGGGCGGGTAGCCCAGCACGGTGCCGTCGGGGAGCGCGGTGACGGCCGACTTGAGGTG
>JBAUWD010000557.1:0-1729 GCA_049583575.1 Nocardioides sp. | reverse complement strand
TGGTACACCCAGTGATTGACACGGCCGCAAGTAGAGCGACCACAACCGCCAAGCTCCTGATCTCCATCGTCATTCGTTCCCTCCGATTCGATCGCATGAACACTTTGTCACGAATACCGGAAGTGGGACCCCATCGTGCTCCTTGCGGCCATACAAACCGTCCCCCTTTCGCAGGTGACCGGCGGCCTCGCTGTTGCAGGCACGAAGGGTGAGTCTGCATGTGATCCGACCCCCGCCCAACGAACCGGGCAGGGGTCGGGGTCGGGGTCGGGGTCGGGCTCGGGCTAGACGACCGGGATCGGCGTGCCGCTGTCCGGGGCCTCCGGCCTTCTGATCAGGCGCGCTTCTTGGCCGTCCGCTTCGGTGCGGCCTTCTTCGCGGGGGTGGGCAGGTCGAGCCTCGGGCCGGCGATCTTCTCGGCCTTGCCCGCGACGATGGTCTTGCACTTCGGGCAGAACTGCGCCGGGGTCGAGCCGTTCTTCCAGGCGACACCCCGGCTCGGGGCGGTCGTCTTGGTGCCGTGGTTGAGGCAGTTCGTCTTCCAGTCGTCCCCGTCCTTGCGGGTCCACGTCGTCGCCCCGGTCGAGCGGGACACAGCGTGGCGGACGTTGTTGCTAGCAGGCATGGGAGCCCTCCTTCATCAGATGGTTGCTCCGTGCAACCAAATGACGAAACGCTACGCCAGCCTCTGCAAGCTTGGATACCTGTGCAGGTCGGATGTGCGACCGGTCAGGCCTCGTCCCCACGCCGAGCCTTGCGGCGCTCCTGGACCCGGGCGACCTGGGCCGGCTCCTGGTAGACGCGAGTGAGAATGGCGTCCATCAACTGGAGCACTTCTTCGGCGTCTTCCTTGGTGATCGGCTCCTCAGCCAGGTCGGCGTGGGCGACCTCGTTGCCTGCGAAACGGATCTCATGGGCGGCGTCCTTCATGGCCTCGGAAATGATCCCCTTCGTCGCCATCTCATCGATCTTCTTATCAAGCAGGCCCTTGATGATCTTGTGGTGCTTCGCGGTCGCCTCAACCACGGCGCGGGCTAGGGCGATGGCGCCACGATGCGCGCCGATACTCAGGCACTTGTGCGCCTCGTCAGCAGTCGAGCCGATGTGTTCCGGCACCTCTGGAAAGACTTTGCCGCCAACATGCTTGGGCCAGTACTCAAAGACGTCCCCGGTGGAGTGATCCACGTACCCGCCGACAACCTTGCTGCAATCCGGGTTGTTGCACTGGCTTGCGCCGTGACGCCAACGGTCCGAGCCCGCACTCTTTGGTATGCCGTCCTTGAACACAACCGTGAAGGTGCTGAAGGACTCGCAGTGCGGACAAACGAAAGAGGTCACGAGAGGACCATACGATTGACATCCGACAAGGTGCAGACCCGGTGCGGCTGTCGACCTGGGTGGGGCGGACGGGACTCGAACCCGTGACTTGCAGATTATGAGTCTGCTGTTCTAACCGGCTGAACTACCGCCCCGCGCGCACCCTACCGAGCGCCCGCTTGAACCAGACGGGGTCCGAACGGGGTCCGTCCCTTGCAGGGCGAAGGCAGGAAACACACTGCGACCTGGGGATACTCCGCTGACCGCTCGCCCAGAGCCTGAGGGTTATGAGTCCTCTGCTCTGACCGACTGAGCTACCGCCCCGCCGCACATTGTGCACGGGAGCGGTCCGTCATTTCGCGTCGGTCACCGTGCCTCGGGTTGAATGGCGGCGACGTGGTCGCGACATCCG
>JBAUWD010000556.1:0-1920 GCA_049583575.1 Nocardioides sp. | reverse complement strand
CCCGAGGAGGCGAGGGACGAGCCGTCTCGAAGGGTCACCGGTCAAGGGTACGCGGACGGCGCCGCCCGACGACGCAGGAGGCACCGACGTGGACGGGCGGGGCGCACCGCCGAGACCCGAGATCTCGACGGTGCGTGGCTCGTCTGGTGCTGCACCGTCAACGACCGGCGGGGGGCGGGGTCACGGCCCCGGGTCTCACCCACCAACCGCCCCATGACAGCCGGTGGGTGAGCCCCCCTCACTCGAGCCGGGTGTCCAGCTCGGCCAAGTCGGGCGCGCCCAAGCCGGTGACCAGGTCGTATCCGGGGGTGTCGAGGTAGTCGCCGTTGCCTCCGACGGTGATGTCGGTGAGGCCGGGCACCGGGGCGGGCGCAGGGTCGGGGACGCCGGCCGCCTGGCCGGGGTTCACCTTGTCGTAGATCCGGTACAGGCCGATCGAGGCGAGGCCCAGCCGGTTGTGGTGGCCCGACTCCAGACGCGCCCAGCCGCCGAGCATCAGCGGCGACGACAGGCTGGTGCCACCCACGCCCTCCTCGGCTCCGTCGACCCAGACACCCGCGGCCGTGGCCACGTCGGGGTCGGCGTCCAGCGAGATGTCGGGGACGGCGCGACCGCCCGAGGCGAGCTCGGCGTTGTAGCCGGGGTCGGTGTCCGCGGTCCACCAGCCGGGGTTCTCGACCTCGCTGATGCCGCCGCCGGAGCCGACCCAGCCGAACTCCGTGGGCGAGCCCGTGACCGGGTCCGCCGCGCGGTTGCCGTCGGCGTCCACGACCAGGCTGGTGCCGCCCACGGCGGTGGTGAACTCGCCGGAGGCCGGCCAGTTCGTGCCCGGCGGCTCGGTCGGGACGCCGACCGATGCGCCGTACGCACAGCCCGAGCCGTTGTCACCCGACGAGGCGAAGAGGGTCTGCCCCTGCATCGCGCCCTCGATGGTGATCTCGTCGGTCGCCATGACGGACCCGTCGAGATACGGGCCGAGGTCGCAGCCACCGATGCTCGCCGACATGGCGGTCGCCCGGTCCTGGGACACGAACGTCGAGAACGCCGGGACGATGTCGGAGTCGGTCAGCGCGCCGACGGTGTAGAGGTACAGGTGCTTGACGTGCTGCGCCATCGCGGTCGAGACCTGGGTGTCCATGTCCCACTCGTCCAGGCCGGCGTTGTCGTCGCTCTGCGGTCCGACCCTGATCTCGCTGTGGCGGACGCGCGGCAGATGGTTCTCGGCCTCGGCGGTCCGCAGGTCCTTGAACACCTGCGACATGTCGCCCTCGGTGAAGATCGCGATGGCGGTCCGCCTGCCGGTCGAGGTGCCCTTCGCGTCGTAGGTGTGCTGGAACTTCTGGGGCGGCAGCAGGACGAAGGGGTCGGGGACACCCGCCGCCTGACGGTGCACCATCGGGTGAGGTGTCGAGAGGCGGAACGTGTTCAGCCCGATCACCGCGCCGACGGAGCCGGCCAGGGCCTGCGGCACCTGCGCTGCGACCGTGTTGGCGACGAACCCCTGGCCGCCGAGACGGAAGCGCGCGAGCGAGGTGTGGAAGGCCCGCTCGGCCTGGCCGGCCGTCGCGTCCACCGTGAGCACCAGGCGGTTGCCGGTGAGGTGGAAGCCGTGCATCCCCTGCGACCTCAGGTACCCACGCACCGCGGAGACCCGGGCGCCCGACGGTGCGTACCGCGCGTTCCACTGGTCGGTCGTCAGGAACCGGTGGTACGTCGCGCTCCCGCGCCGGTACATCGCCCGCAGCGCGCGGCGCTCGGCTGCCTGGTGGCGCGGCCGGAGCGCGATCGCCAGGTGCAGCGACCTCGTGGGGTCCACGGTCGTGGCGAGCCGGGTCGCGCCGACCTCGGCGGCGTCGAAGGCACGGGTCCCGGTGACGGCCCAGGTGCGCGGCGCGGCCGAGCCGGGCTGCGGGGCCACTC
>JBAUWD010000555.1:0-2133 GCA_049583575.1 Nocardioides sp. | reverse complement strand
GCCGCCGAGGCGGCTGAGGCCGCCCGGGGCCGGGCCGAGACGGCGACGGCCCTGTTCTACGTCGACACCCTGGAGTATCTCCGCCGCGGCGGCCGGATCGGATCGGCCGCTGCGCTGCTGGGAGGAGCGCTGTCGGTCAAGCCCCTGCTGCGGATCGAGGACGGTCGGGTCGCCAACCTGGAGCGGGTCCGCACGTCGTCCCGTGCCCTGAGCCGGATGGAGGACCTCATCGTCGACGCTGCGGGCGACCGGTCGGTCGACCTGTGCGTCTCGCACCTGGCGAACCCCGACCGGGCGGCCGATCTGGCCCGGCGGCTCGGCGAGCGACTGGCGACCAACCTGGAGAGCCGCGAGGTCTGGTGCGGTGAGCTCGGAGCGGTGCTCGGCGCGCACGTCGGTCCCGGCATGGTCGCGGCCTGCGTGGCGCCGCTTCCGGGCGGCTGAGACCGGCCCGCTCACCGTCCCCAGCCACGTCCGCGGACCGGCTCTGCCACAGGGCCGGGCGCAGGCCTCCGGGTCCGTCGGCGTCCCCTCCTAGCGTCGTACGCATGCGCAACCGATCCCCGGGGGCCGACCACGACGCGGCGGTCGCCCGGCGCCTCGAGCTCCTGACCAGCGAGCTCGCGTCGGTGCGTGAGGCCGACCCGTGGGCTCCCCAGGCGCACACCCGGATCCGGTCGGTGCCGCCTCTCGAGCCGGATCCGTGGTCGCCGTCATCGGGGGACGACGACCGTGGTGACGCGACGCTCCCACGGGTCGCCGGTCTGCCCGGGCGGCATGCGTCCCGTCGGCGCCGTACCCTCGCGGAGTCGTGGTCGGTCTCGCTGCCGGAGACCCTGCGCGAGCGCTTCTCGCTGGGCGCCGGACACGTCGCCGTGGTGGCGGCCGTGGCCGTGCTGGGGCTGGTCGTCACCTGCTGGTGGCTGGTGCGCAGCGGGGGGCAGGAGGTGGCGGCACCGGTGTCGGTGTCCACGCCCAGCGCGGCCCTGGCCACCCCCGACGGGACGCCGGCCGTGCCCGATGCGGCCGCGCCGTCTGCTCGGGCAGCGAAGATCGTGGTCGACGTGGTGGGCAAGGTGCGCCACCCGGGCATCGCCGTGCTCAGGTCCGGTGACCGCGTCGTCGACGCGATCCGGGCAGCGGGTGGCGTCCGGCCCGGGGTCCGCGTCGGGTCGCTGAACCTCGCCCAACCATTGACGGACGGGGAGCAGATCGTGGTGGGTGCGCCCGCCGGCACGGGCCTCCCCGGTGGTGCCTCGGCCTCCGGCGCGCCGGCCTCCGGCGCCCCGGTCACCGGACTGGTCAACCTCAACACCGCGGACGAGACCGCACTCGAGTCGCTGCCCGAGGTCGGGCCCGTCACCGCGCAGGCCATCATGACCTGGCGGGGCGAGCACGGTGGCTTCAGCTCGGTCGACCAGCTGCTCGACGTCGACGGCATCGGCGACGCCACCCTGGCGAAGATCACCCCCTACGTCACCCTCTGAGCGCCGGTGGTGCGCGGCCTCCCAGACCTGCGGATGATCGTGCTCGCGGGTGCCGGATGGCTCGGTGCGCTCAGCGGTGCCGGCCACCACCTGGCGGTGTCGGTCGTGACCGGCATCTGCACGGTGGGCGCGGTGTCCGCGTTCGGGCGGTGGCGCGGAGCGTCCGCAGTGGCGTCCGGCGCTGCGGCGATCGTCGTGTTCGCGTCCGTGGCGACCGCGTCCGGAGTCCGGGCCGAGCGGGTCAGCGACAACCCGCTCACGCAGCTGGCCGACCGGCGGGCCGAGGCCACCCTGTGGGGCGTGGTCACCGACGATCCGCGGCCGATCCAGGGACGGTTCGGCGACGAGGTCCTCGTGCGTCTCACCGTCACTCGCGCGACCACCGGCGACACCGCCTACTCCCTGCGCGAGCCCGTCCTCGTCTTCGGGTCGCCGCCCTGGCTCTCGGTGCCGTTGGGCAGCACGGTCCAGCTCACCGGACACCTGACCCCGAGCACGCAGGGCGACGTCGCAGCCGTCGTCTCGACGTCGGCGTCTCCGGATGTCCGGGCCGGGCCGGATCCCTGGTGGCGGGCGTCCGGCCGGTTGCGCGCTGCCCTGCGCGCCTCCGTGTCCGGTCTGCCGCCCGACCGGCGCACGCTGGTGC
>JBAUWD010000554.1:0-2568 GCA_049583575.1 Nocardioides sp. | reverse complement strand
GGGCGAGCCTGCCGCCGATGTGGGCGACGTACGACGGCGACCTGGTGCGTCAGGCACTGGCCCGGCTGGCCGGAGCCGGGGCGACGGCGCCCTGAGCAGACGCGGGCTCAGCCCGAACCGCGCTCGCGATCGCGGTCGGAGTCGGCGTCGTCGGCGCGCCCGCACCGGACGACCTCACTGGGCACCCGGTCGTCGTGAGCGGTGGCGGCCGCGACGGTCCGGCCGGACGCGGTCGGCTCACCGGCGACGGGCTGGTGGAAGCGGATGCGCACGCGCTCGCGCTGGTCGATGAACCACGGGTCGACGAGCCACATCGCCACGATGACCAGGGCCCAGCCGACGAACACGTCGAGGATCCAGTGGTTGCCGGTGCCGATCACGACAGTGGCCGTGACGAACGCGTGGACCCAGGCGAGCCCTCGGGCCCAGCGGTTGGGCGTGTGACGGCGGACGACCAGGGCCACCCACAGGGCCCAGCCGGCGTGCAGGCTGGGGAAGGCGGCGAGCTGGTTGGTCAGCCCACCCATGCCCTTGGGCGCCGAGGCATCGGCACCCCACCAGCCGGCACCGGAGTGCAGGTTGAGCACGTCGACATAGCCTCCGCCGACCAGCCGCGGCGGCGCGGTCGGCAGGAGCAGGTAGCAGGCGAGGGCGATCAGGCACGACACCACCAGCGCCCAGCGGGCCGGCGCGTAGGTGGCCGAGCCCTTGCGGAAGAGCCAGACCAGGACGTACAGCGTCACGGCGTAGTGCGCGGCGGCGTACCAGTAGCAGGCCGGCACGGCCGCCCAGTCGTTGCGCACGAACCAGTTGTTGATCGCGTGCTCCCAGTCGAGGTGGAGCACCTTCTCGAGGTGGAGGAGGTCGCCGGCGCGGTCCTGGGCGGGCCCGAGGTCGTCCTCGGCGAACGTGCGGGTGACGCAGTAGAAGAGATAGAGGCCGCCGATGAGCGCGATCTCGCGCACACCGCGGCGCCCGAGGAGTCCCCCTCGGGCGATCGCAGGCAGGCTCGATCTCACGCTCATCGCGACCATCTTCTCAGGCGAGGCAAAGGATTTACACCGTCCTTCGGTCCATCTGAAGAGTCCGGACGGCCGGGCTAGATACGTCGTAGGACCGCCGTGACCTTGCCGAGGATGGTGGCGTGGGTGCCGTCGATGGGGTCGTACGACGCATTGTGCGGCAGCAGCCAGACGTGGCCGTCCTTGCGCTGGAAGGTCTTGACCGTGGCCTCGCCGTCGATCAGCGCGGCCACGATGTCGCCGTTCTCGGCGGTCTGCTCCTGGCGCACCACGACGTAGTCGCCGCTGCAGATCGCCGCGTCGACCATCGAGTCGCCGCTCACCTCCAGCAGGAAGAGCGTGCCCTCGCCGACGAGCTGCTTGGGCAGCGGGAAGACCTCCTGGAGCGTCTCCTCGGCCAGGATCGGGCCACCCGCGGCGATGGTGCCGACCAGCGGGACGTAGCTCGCCGCCGGCATCGCGTCGCCCACGTCGGTCTCGTCGTACGACGTCTCGTCGGCGGTCGTGCTCGAGCCCATCGAGCGCCGCGCGGCCATCACCTCGGGCAGGAAGACCTCGAGGGCCCGCGGACGGTTGGGGTCGCGCTTGAGGAAGCCCTTCTCCTCGAGCACCCGCAGCTGGTGGGCGACACTGGAGCTGCTGGTCAACCCGACGGCCTCGCCGATCTCGCGCATGCTGGGCGGGTAGCCGCGCTTCTCGATGGCGTCCTTGATCGTGGCCAGCACCCGGGTCTGGCGCGGTGTGAGACCGGTGGCGTCGGGCGGCCCGTCGGGCAGCTCGCTGACCTTGCTGCTGGCCGTCGGGCCGCCCGTCACCCTCCGCGATCTGCTCTTCGTCATGGTCCGAACCGTACGGCGGCGACCGCTCCGGAATCAAACACCTGTTCGAACGGGCGTGTCGCCCGGCTCCACGGGTCGAGCCGGTCGTGACGTCGACCTGCGCCGGCCTGGTTGGATCGTCCGCATGGACAGCTGTGTGGTCACCGGTGGGGCGCGGGGGATCGGGCGCGGGATCGCCGAGCGGATGGTCGAGCGCGGGTACGCCGTGGTCGTCACCGACGTCGACGGCGAAGGGGTGCGGCGTACCGCAGCGGAGATCGGGGCCGCCGTGGGCCTGGAGCAGGACGTCCGCGACCACGCCGCCCACCGGTTCGTCGCGACGACGGCGCTCGACCACGGACGCCTCGCGGCGTGGTTCAACAACGCCGGCATCGGTGACGACGGGCGACTCGTCGACCTGTCCGACCAGCAGGTGCAGCGGCTGGTCGAGGTGAACCTCCTGGGCTGCCTGTGGGGCATGCGCGCGGCGATCGCGGCGTTCGACGTCGACGGCGGCGACATCGTGAACCTCGCGTCGCTGTCCGGGCTCGGACCGGTGCCGGGCTACGCCGTGTACGCCGCCACGAAGTCGGCCGTGGTCTCGGCGACGATGTCGGTCTCCGCGGAGGTGCCGCGCGGCGTGCGCGTGCATGCGCTGTGCCCCGACGGCGTGCAGACCGCGATGCTCGACGCCCAGGACCACTCCGCGCTGGGCTCGCAGCTGGTGC